>NZ_JBHSAC010000027.1:0-6943 GCF_042649885.1 Streptococcus dentapri
GTAGCCAAAGACAGACAGATCACCCAGCTGGCCCAGCCTTGGCTGCCGCCGCTGAAAGAGAGGATTTATCTTGAAGAGATATCCCCGACAGATTTTCGAAAAGCTTGGGCATCTAAGCAGAGAAAAGATCTGGTATTGACATTAGGTATGGGAGATTTCCCAAATAGACAAGAACAAAAACTAATTAGTATTAATCTAACAAAAGAAGGCCATATTTTTCTGTATGGTAGTGTTGGTACTGGGAAAACTACCTTCCTTCACACATCCGCTTTAGAGTTGGCCCAGCACCATTCTCCAGATAATCTGAATTTCTATCTGCTAGATTTTGGGACCAATGGTTTGGCCCCTCTCTCTCAGCTACCCCATGTCGCGGACTGGATCACATTAGATCAGTCTGAGAAACTGCTCAAATTCTTACGAGTTATGACAGGGATCTTAAATAGCCGCCAATCTCTGCTAGCTGAGCAAGGGGTCGGAAATGTCAGTCAATATGAGACACTTACTGGGAAAAAACTCCCCACCATCGTTATCCTCACGGATTCCTATGAAACCATCCGAGGAGAGGAATATGAAGAATCTATGCAAAAACTATTTATCCGTATTTCTCGCGAAGGTATTAATGTCGGCATTCATATGATTATGACGTCTATGAGACAAGCCAACATTAGAGTCACGCTCTACAGTAACTTCAAAACACAGCTGACCTTGAGGCAAAATGATATGACCGATGTCATCAATGTTGTCGGAAGGACACCTTATGCTCAGATAGAAGATATCAAGGGGCGCGGTCTGATCAAGCTAGATGAAGCGGTCAATATTCAGCTAGGACTGCCTATTCAATCGGAATCTGAGATTGATTATATCAATCGCCTGCGAGATAAGGGGCAGGAAATGTCTGATTACTGGACGGGTAAACGTCCAGCAGAGATTCCAATGTTACCAGATGTATTGACCCTCAAGGCTTTCCGCACCAACTACCCAAGCGTTCAGAAGGCCTTGGCTTCAGGTCAATTGCCGCTAGGTTTAGACAAAGAAACGGTGACCAGCCGCAGTTGGGATCCTAAAAAAGGATCATTGCTCTACCTCTATGAGAAGGAGAGTGATGCCTTACAATTGATCGAACTGATCAATCAAGAAGCCAAATCACAGGGAATTCAGCTTACCTTTGTGATTTCTGAGAGCAGTTATTTGGAAATCGAAGATGATAATATCAGGGTTTATGATAATCAGGAAAGTCAAGCTGAGATGGTTGAGGCCTTAGGGCGTCAGGTTACTTCAAGGCTCAAAACGAATCATCGGAAATTGACACATATCATTATTTGGTATAATTATACGGAGATTATAGGTAGTCTCAAGAAGGCTCAACATCAGGAATCTATCGCTAAATTATTTGAGAGTGGCTCTAGAGTCGGTTTGGCTAATATTGTAATCAGCCGTCCTGATTACCTGACTCGCTTTACGGATACAGCTTCAAGAATCATCAAGAAAACTAAACAGAGCTTGATTGGTTACCGTATTCAGGACCAACCTATTGTGAATCCAATAAACAGGCCGCTGAAAGAACAGCCCCTAAAAGATCAGGAGTATTATTGGGTTGTCAATGGTCAACTCTCAAAACTACAATTGCCATTTTACTAAAGAAAGGAAATAATCAATGGGAAAATCAAGCCTCACTGCAGATTTGGAAGCTAAACTGGCTAAGATTAAGGCTAAGATAAAAAAACTGGAAGCTGTCAAGAAAACGGTCGAGGGTTGTAAGACAGCAGTGAAGAACACTTATAACAATGCTGATGGTGATAATGTTAGAGGGGATAAATATGATGATTACTACAAATCTGATCAAGAAGCTATCAGCAGTATCAGTAAAAAACTAAAAAATAAGCAAACGCAAGTTATTGAGGATATCAATGATAACTTAACTGCCTTAGAGTCGTTACAGAGCACTACGGAGAAGAGCTTGGCAGCTTCTCGAGCAGCTGATGCCGCAGCTGACGCCGTGAAAGATCCAACTGGATCAGTTGAAAAAGGTGTCGATTGGCTTGGAGATACGACAGGACTGTGGTGAACACTTTGTTAGAATGAAGCAGAGGAAAAAGGAGGATAGAAATGACAGAGCAAGTAAAAGTCGATAATATTAGTGATATTGATACTTTGGCAGGATCTGCCCAATCAGCTTCAAATAATTTCCGAGATGAGACAGAGTCAGCTTATCAGACTTTTCAGCTAAAAACAAAGGATCAAGCCAGTGCGGCATTGACCAAATTTTTAGAGGAGTTAAATACTTTGTCTGATCAAGTATTTTCGACCTACCCCATGGTTTTACAGAACTTTGGTACTACCGTATCGGATTATGCCGGGGCTCTGACGGACGAAGGTTTTTCAACTATTGTCTATACAGATAATGGGGATATTTCTAATATCAAGACATGGCTGACGGTACAAAGATATAATAGCATCAGTGAGAAGGGAGAAGCCCTCGATAAAGCCTTTAGCAAGGCGTCAGATGTTATGGCAGAAGACCCAGTTTCCAAAGACATCGGCGATGTCACAACGTCTTCCATCGTGAGTAATGCTCAAGAAACCCTAACAGATCATGCTAAGAAATATCAGGACAAGCACGATAATCTGATTGACGCCAAAACGACCTTTGTTCCTGGCCTGGATACTGCCAGTGGGGATGTGGCAGAAGTCAAAGGTGCGCTAACTCGTGCGTCCAATATCTCAAAGGCAGACACGGCTTATTTTGTCAAATGGCTGGCAGATGGCAAGCTGACAGAGGCCAATATGGATGTAATCTATCTCATTTCGGACACTGGCGATGATGAGATGCTCGATGTTCTCATGTATGAAGGCAGTGGCGGCGAAAGCTTCTTTCGCCGCCTAGGAAAGGTAGACGCTACCCATGTCAGCCAAGGGATGATGGATATGGTCTATGGCCGTTTTTATGAGAATGTCTATGATGGAGAAGCCGCCGATGTTGATAAATTGAATGCTTTTTTTGGCTCCCTATCAAAGCAGGATCAAGAAAAGGTCAAAACCTACATGGAAAAACTCTCCACCTCAGGCGTCCGCCTAGCGGCCGTCACCACTTCAGGCGCTGTTGCTATGATGCCGGATTTTGGGACGACTCAAGAAGAGCATGAAGCCTACGCGAAGAAAATGGAAGAGCTCCAAGCCAGCGGTAAGCTGGCAGAAATCAATCAAAACCTCCAAAATATGGGAAATCTCAATGCCCTGTTTGAATCGGTTTACATTGGAGACATTGGAAAAGGTTATTCTCAAGAAGCTTATATGGAATATATCTCTAAGGTAACAGGCTTAGAACAAAATGATAACGGCAGCTTTTCATGGACCAGGAAATCCTACGTGACTGGCTCAGGTGCTGAGCTGGGAGCTGAAGAATCATTTGATGTTTCCTATGAGACCTCAGGTACGATTGCTAAAGGGGATAAGGCAGCCGCTGAGCTGGATGATTTACACAAACAGCAGGCGGATTCTGTCCAAGACCTCTTTAAGAAGGGAGCCGTGATGGTCGGCGATAAGATCGTTCCCGGTTTGGGGACAGCTATAGGTGCGGTCTCGGCGATTGTGGACAATACCGAAGACGGCAACCTGAGCACTTATGTTGGCAGCGGCAACGACCTCGGCGCCAGCGTTTTTGGCAAGAAATATCCAGAGCTCTTGGATGATGCGGCAGGCGGTGCCGAGGCGGTCTTCGACTTTGTCGAGAATATGTCTGATCTGAGCCAGCAGGAGCAAGCCGCCAGAGCAGACCTCGACAACTCCCTCTTTGACACAGGCGGTACCTATATTGATAGCTCAGTGACAGGTCATGATAAGGCCAATTATGCGATGGCCTTTGACCTTCAGGCCAGCCTGCAGAGCTACGATATGGAACAAAATGGCCTGCGGACTTACATTTATACAAAATATGATCAAGCTATCTTAGATACTTATGATGAAAAAATCGCTGAGAGCGAGGGCATGAGTAAAGAGGTCAGTGCCATGTTGGCTGGGGAAAGCCAGCAGTCCATCGGCGGTAAAAGCGGCGTTTCTGAAGAAGAGCTGTGGAAGGCACTTAAAGAAATTCAGGAAAATAGCACTGACTACGGATTGTCTGATTCTGATTTTCAAGCGAATTATATCGACGACAATAGGCAGAGATTTGACGATCTAGTGGGCAATTAGGAGGTTCCATTATGATGAAACGCTTACTTTCTTATAAGTTGGTCAGACTGGTGCTCGCCCTCCTCTTGCTGGCCTTCTTAGCCTTTAGTGGTGTCTTTTTGTTCCAGCAATACGTTAGGATCTTTGATCCCACGTTCGCCTGGCGGTTTGAAGAAGAGCAAGAAAATATTAAATCGGTAAAACTGTATTCTCAGGACAAGGCCTTGGTTATTGTGGAACCTAAAGATATCAGTAATGCACCTAATGTTCAGGTTAGTCAAAATTACCTCATAGAAACGAGTTGGAAAACGCGGACAGACCGCAATGCCAATGAGTATAAAATTGATCCAGGGGAACACTTTTATGTCTATCTCTATAACCTCAATGATCCCCAGCGCAAGGTGAAAAAACTGGATGTTATTGGCATCTTGCAAAAATATCATATCAAGAATACGGTGGCAAACGTCTATCTCAGAACGGACAAGGGGCAGGATTATTTAGAATTGTTAATTGATAAGCAATTAGGACCTTATAACTCGTATCGAAAATATTATAGTATCGATACGGGGAAGCTCGTATCTGATTTAGAGGTGAAAGAGACGAAGCTACTTCCTAGTCCCTATGGATTGTCGGGTAAAATGAAAAAATTTAATTTACTTCCTTCTGATTATGTTCTCAATGCCACTTATGACAAAGCCAAGGGGCTCTCTGGCTTAAATATCGCTAAGGAAGCGCCTGAGCTGACAGCTGCCTTTAATAGAGGCGCTGCCTTGTACCGCCGGCCAGAGATGATGTCCAATGCCACATGGTACAACACTATCATGCATTGGTTTGCGCCTCAAGGCCAGAATGTTGTGGAGCTGTATGAAACAGATTATTTTACTGGTGAAAGGACTCAGATTAAGAGTTATGAGGACCAGATCAAATGGCTCAAAGACCATCCTGATGACGCAAAATTGGAATACGGAAACGGTATTGATTATGGCGGTTAAAACAGAAACAATGAAACGCTTACTTTCTTATAAGCTGGTCAGACTGGTGCTTGCCCTCCTCTTGCTGACTTTCTTAGCCTTTAGTGGCGTCTTCTTGTTTAAGCAATACGTTAGGATCTTTGATCCCAAGTTCGCCTGGCGCTTTGAAGAAAAGCCAGAAAATATCAAGTCAGTGCAGCTATATGATCAGAATAAAGAGCTGGTTCTGGTGGAACCTAAAAAGATTAATAAATCATCCAACGCTCAGATTAGCCAGGATCACCTCATGGAAACGAGCCGAAAAACGCGGACAGACCGCAATGCCAATGAGTATAAAATCGATCCAGGGGAACACTTTTATGTCTATCTCTATGACCTCAATGATCCCCAGCTTAAGTCTGAAAAGCTGGATGTGATTGGCGTCTTGAAAAAATATCATATCAAGGACGCTGTGGTAAGGACTACTCTCAGAACTTACAAGGGGCATGATTATATAGAGATTTTACTTGGCAAGCAAAGAGGACACTATGATAATGCGGACTTATACAGTAAATACTATAGGATTGATACAGGAAAGCTCGTTTCTGAGTCAAAGGCGGAAGTAGCGGAGAAGACAATCCCTAGTCCTACCGGACTGTGGGATAAAACGGAAAAATTTAACTTAAGTCTTTCTGGTTATAGTATCAATGATGACTATGGCAAAGCTAAGGGTCTCTCTGGTTTAAATATCGCTAAGGAAGCGCCTGAGCTGACAGCTGCCTTTAATAGAGGCGCTGCCTTGTATCGCCGGCCAGAGATGATGTCCGATGCCACATGGTACGACACCATCATGCACTGGTTTGCACCTCAGGGCCAGGATGTTGTGGAGCTGTATGAAACAGATTATTCTACTGGAGAAAAGACTCAGATTAAGAGTTATGAGGAGTATATGCAATGGCGCAAAGACCATCCAAGGACCTAAAAGAACATACGAGAAAGGTTAATAACCTAGTGGGCAATTAGGAGGTTCCCTTATGATGAAACGCTTACTTTCTTATAAGTTGGTCAGACTGGTGCTTGCCCTCCTCTTAACCGCCTTGCTTGCCCTTAGCGGCCTTCTTCAGACAGGAGAGAAAATACAGGAAAAAAGTTATAGTGATTACCAATTATGGAATCAGACCCATCCGCGCAATTAGAAAGGAATAGAATATGGGAGACCAAATAAATGTTAATACGACTTCCTTAACAGATACCGTTGTTAAAAATATAAATGACATGTCTGTTCAAGATCTTGCGACCAAGCAAGATATTATAAGTGATGATTCCAAAGAAAAGTTGGTATCAGTAGTAGATGAAATTAAAACTACAGCCACCAACATTGTCCAAGTAGTGAATGACTTTGATACCTTCCTTGTCAATTTGGGGGAGTCTTTTAAAAATATGGATCAGGATTTAGCTAACAAAATTGGGGCTATGCCGAGTCTGGATACTGTCAAGATTGAAGGTGGAAGTAATGACAGCGATAAATACTTTACCCCTGGCGATACTGCCAGTGAGCCCCAGACTGATGCTGAGCACCGTGCAGCTAACAGCTAATATTTAAAACCTCAGTCATCCATAAAGCTGTTAGATTTTGAGAGGACCAAGCTGGTCTTCTCTTTTTTGATATTATTCACTGTCGAAAAATGGGGTCAGTTGATCACCATCATACTTGAGTTCGAAAAAGAGCAGTCGGCCTAGGTGCGATGGCCGTTCCCTTGGGCTTGCGCGGCAGTGACGATTATGTTATGCTGGATTTGCATGAGCGCTCGCACGGCCCGCACGGC
>NZ_JBHSAC010000028.1:0-22058 GCF_042649885.1 Streptococcus dentapri
TAGTATACTCCTAAACAGAGCAAAAAGCTCTTAGAAATGCAATTCCAAGAGCTTTGTCTTCAGTCTGAGGCATCCTATTTTAGGATGCCTTCAGTACTTTTGAAAAAATTAAGAGAACTCTCCTAGCTTACACCAACCAGAAAATATAGAAAAAGTGACTTTCGATTGAAAATTATCTTTTATTGAATATCAGATATTTGGATATCAACAGAGTTGGCATCGGTCGGATCTTCGGTGAAAATTTTAAAGTCTTGTTTTTGTGATGTGTTAAAACGAGAGACCGTGTAGGTTTGCCCATTAGGAAAGATGAATTCAACACTGCTGTTATCTGTGACAATCTGTAGATTGATAGATTGCTGATTAGTTAGTCCGCTGTCAGCGATATAGCCGTTACCATTTCCTAGTAAACCGTTATAGTAATAACTAGAAGCAGTCTGGCCATTCATGGCATTATTGAGTTCAGCTGCGTACTGCTTAACATTATATTTACCATTTGAAGGGTCATAGTTGAAGCGAACGTAGTCGGAACCTTGCCAGATATCAAGATAGATACGGCCAAAATAGTTTCCCTTGCTGTTTGAGAAGGTTAAATTATAGTATTTTGTAGCGTATTGATTGGGTATATCATAAAGGCCGTAGACATCACCATTGGTATCTTGGCGGTCAACCCATTTTTCTCCTTTTTCGGATATAGGATTATCTTTGCTAATATTACTATAAGATTCGGTATTGGTTAGAGAAGATTGTGGGAGTTCTAAGTTTTGTTTGATGGTCAAATCGTTTTGGAGCGATAAGGATCGCGCGCTGGAGTATGAGCCTAAGCGTTGCGCATAGGCACTATTGGCTTCTTGGTCAGAATGCACACCATTGGTGAAATAGTTCCAGTTTCCAACCCAGCCCAGTGACTTAATTGAATTATTAACAGTGTCAATATGATCGCTACCTGTGAAATTAGCACCATAATAATCAGATCCTTGGTCCAAGCGACTCACATCCTTATCAGGTACAAAGAGACCATTGTCATCAAGGTGCCCAACGATATAATAAGTTCCAGTTGTTTCACCACTGGAGGCATCCTTAGCTCCGAAGAACAGGACTTGTTTGGCTTGACCCGAAGGGGTGCTCATGGTTTCAATGACAGGACATTCAACGGGAGAGTTGCCTTCCCAGCTACGACCTTGAAAGAAGCTGCCACTCTCAATTTTCGATTTACCTTCTTGATCTGCTTTTGACCAAGAAAGACCATCCTTGGACTGGTAAACACCAATTTCTGATCCTTCAGCAACATACATCATCATTTTACCCTTCCAATAGAAAACGTTGGGATCGCGAAAATCAGAATGACGGCCAGCAACTGTATCCGAGTCATTAATATCTGCTACGGGTTTTCCATCATTTAAAACATGATTAAAGTTTTTTCCATCATCATCTGAGTAAGCAGCGTAAATATTTTGTTTCTGATCGGTTTTACGGATACCAGTAAAATAGGCTACTTTTGCACCTTGAGGAGCACCGGTAATGCTACCATCATTAGTGACAATGCTGCCGGTCCAAGCCGATGTCCAACCTTCTTGAGCATCGCCTCCCTTTGCGGCCAAGGCGCTGCTTTGTTCTGTGTAATGTACAAAATCGGAAGTTGTCGTATGATACCAATCCTGTCCTTGGTGGCCAAAAGGTTCGGTAGCCCCATCTGCCGAGTGTAAAAAATAAATATCGTAGTAGTGTTGGGCTTCGTTCCAGACAATGGTCTGAAGATCATTAGACCAGCCGTGACTAGTAGTTAGGTGTGCCTTCTGCGCATGCTCATCGGATGTTAGTGATTCTGCCAATGCATGATACTGTTGGCTTCCCATTCCTATACTGGTTCCTAATAAAAGTGTCGCTCCCAAACCGAGGGAGAGTACTTTGCATCTTTTTGTTACCATAAGAAGTCTCCTTTCAAGCGAGGCTAGAATAGTGGTCCAGCCTAATTTGATATGATTAGCAACTAATTGTTTGACGCAGTCCTTACCTACTCACTTCCTTATTTATAGCCTCATTATACTGATGTTTCAATACAGATTTTTATAATAATAATAGAAATTATTTAAAATATTATTACGATTAGAAAACAAATTTTGATTTTGTTAACTAATTTTAAAAAACTTTAATATCACTAAATTTTGATTTTTCAAATTACTCTTTGACATTTTATTGTAGTCTGAGAGTAACAAAAAGGGTTTTCTGAAAACATTTTTTTCGTTTACGCTCATTTGTTTAAAATTTTTGCTTATGTTAGAATGCTAAATAAAAAAGAAGGGGTGTACATTTTATGGTAGTACGTAAAAAAATGCGTAAGTCTAAGAAGCAATGGGTTATTGTTAGTGTAGCAACAGCAACGCTGGCTATAGGTATTCAAGGAGGGCGAGTAGCAGCTGAAACATTAGAATCAAAAGCAGGGGAAACAAATACAAGCTTGCAAGAAACAGGAACAAGCCAATCCTCAACCACAGATACAAGTTCAGATCAAACAACAGAGAATATCCAATCTTTTCCAAGTTCTGAAGCTGTTAGCAGTGAAACGGTAACAGCTTCATCTGATAATCAGACTGCTGCATCAGAACCGGCTGCAGAGCAGGCCAATGTGGAAGAACAATCAGAAGATAGTGATAAAGCAGATTTATCAGTTGCTGGAGAATCTTCAACAAAAGCGAATGCCAAAGCTGCTTTGGATCAAAACAGCGACGGTGATGTACCAACACTTGAGCATACTGATACCACTCCTTACAATCCCAAATCAGGTTTGACTGAGGAATCCTATCGTACAGCTCAGGCAGCAGGTTTGGATATTGCTAATTTGACAACAGACCAAAAAAACGCTTTGAATAGGTTACAGATGACTAGTGATGCTGAAACTGGTACACAAATGACCTACAAGCAGTTCCAAGAAATCGCAGATGTTCTAGTAGCTCAAGATCCTCGCTACGCTATTCCATACTTCAAGGCAGAGGCCGTTAAGAATATGCCAGCGGCGACCACGAGGGATGCTCAAACAGGTCAGGTAACAGATCTTGATGTTTGGGATTCTTGGCCGGTACAGGATGCCAAGACAGGTCAAGTCATCAATTGGAATGGTTATCAATTAGTTATTGCTATGATGGGTGAGCCTAATCATAATGACAACCATATCTATTTGCTCTACAATAAATACGGTGATAATGACCTCAGTCATTGGAAAAACGCCGGTTCTATCTTTGGCTATGGTCAAGATGCTATTACTCAGCAATGGTCCGGTTCTGCTTCAGTTAATAGTGATGGCAGTATCCAACTCTACTATACTAAGGTTGATACCAGTGACAACAACAGTAACAATCAAAAGCTAGCTTCTGCAACTCTGAACCTTTCTTTTGATGATGAAAATGTCTATCTTGACTCCGTTGAAAACGATCAAGTTCTAACTCCAAATGGTGGTGATGGCTACTATTATCAAAGTTATGCACAATGGCGTTCAACATACACTGGTGCTGATAATATTGCTATGCGTGACCCCCATATTGTTGAAGATGATAATGGTGAGCGTTACCTCATCTTCGAAGCAAGTACAGGAACACAAAATTATCAAGGTGAAGATCAAATTTATAACTGGTCTAACTACGGGGGCGATGCAGCTTACAATGTCAAGAGCCTTTTCAGAATCTTGAGTAATTCTGATATGCATGAGCGTGCTAGCATTTCCAATGCAGCTATCGGTATTCTGAAATTGACAGGCGATGAAAAAACGCCTCAAGTTGCCCAATACTATACACCACTGGTAAGTTCTCCAATGGTTAGTGATGAAATCGAACGTCCAGGCCTTGTTAAATTGGGTGATAAATATTATCTTTTTGCAGCCACTCGTCTCAATCACGGAAGTAATAACGATGCTTGGAACAAGGCCAACGATGTCGTTGGTGATAATGTTGTCATGTTGGGTTATGTTTCTGATAGCCTAACTGGTGGTTACAAGCCTTTGAATGGTCATGGTGCTGTATTGACAGCCTCTGTTCCATCTGATTGGCGGACGGCGACTTACTCATATTACGCTGTACCTATTGAAGGCTCTGACGATACCGTGTTGATTACTGCCTATATGACCAACCGTAATGAAGTTGCCGGTAAAGGTAATAATAGTACTTGGGCACCTAGTTTCCTCATGAAGATTATGCCTGATAATACAACCAGAGTGCTGGCTAAAATGACCCAACAAGGGGACTGGATCTGGGATGAAGGTAGTGAGAGTCAAGATATGGTGGGAACGCTGGAAACTGCTCATCTCCCAGGCGAAGATGACGGTTATATTGACTGGAATGTTATTGGTGGTTACGGTCTGAAACCACACGATCCTGCGCCAGATTCAAATAAGAATGATAGTCAAAATCCAGACAAAGATAAGGATGATACCAAAGGAACACCAGAATCTAATATTACAATCAATTATAATATTAACATCTCAGGCAGCGTCAATTTATCTGGACAAGGACTCAAGGATATCATTGCTCAGTTGTTATCTTATACGGCAAAGGTTAGCCAATCCAACAATATTTCAGTTCATGATAACACTGTTAATATTACAGTGAACTATAAGACCGATGATAAAACAAAAGAAAAAACAGCATTAGCTGTTGACAAAGAAGTCAAGAGTCAACCTAAAAAAGATCAGCCAAAAACTTCTGCCAACACTGGATTTTTAGCTGCGGGGCTTTCGTTAGCTTCAATAATGTTCGGTTATCTCAAATTAAAACGTGATTAAGCTAGTCTATTAGTTCTTAAACGCTTAGAAAGTGATCCTCTCTAGGCGTTTTTATATTAGCCTCGAATTTTATAGCATCAATGGATTGGTTAGAAATTTATTTTACTTTTATTATAATTGCTCTTTAAACCAATCAAATTAGCAAGGTTTTGATATAATGGAAAAAATGAATTTAGAAAGAGGGAAAGCTTCTCGAAGCTGATATATTATGGGAAAATTTCAAGTTATTTCACATCCACTGATTCAACACAAACTTTCAATCTTGCGCCGAGAGGATACCTCGACCAAGAATTTTCGTGAATTGGTCAATGAAATTGCCATGCTCATGGGCTATGAAGTGTCGCGTGATCTACCACTGGAAGATGTTGAAATCCAAACGCCAATTACTAAAACAGTACAAAAACAACTGGCCGGTAAAAAATTAGCTATTGTACCAATTCTGCGTGCGGGAATTGGGATGGTCGATGGCTTACTCAGTTTAGCTCCCGCTGCCAAGGTTGGTCATATCGGTATGTATCGTGATGAAGAGACCTTACAACCCGTAGAGTATTTGGTTAAGTTACCAGAAGACATTGACCAACGTCAAATTTTTCTCGTAGATCCTATGTTAGCAACAGGAGGTTCTGCTATTTTAGCTGTGGATTTGCTAAAAAAACGTGGGGCAGCAAATATCAAATTTGTCTCTTTAGTAGCAGCTCCTGAAGGTGTTAAAGCCTTGCAAGAAGCTCATCCAGATATTGATATTTACACAGCAGCTCTGGACGAAAAGCTCAATGAGAACGGCTATATTGTTCCAGGTCTTGGAGATGCGGGCGATCGCCTTTTTGGAACGAAATAGGCAGTAAAGATCAAGTAATAGTTGCAAAATCAGGCCCTCCCATCATTCTCAATCAATTTCTTGCGAGTAAGCAAGTTAATTATTTGACCTTTTTTGACCAAATGATATAATAGAGTTACGATTTAAAAATTAAAGGAGATTATTTATGATTCCAGTAGTTATTGAACAAACCAGCCGTGGTGAGCGTTCTTATGATATTTACTCGCGACTTTTAAAAGACCGTATTGTCATGTTGACGGGCCCGGTTGAAGATAATATGGCGAATTCTGTTATTGCTCAACTCTTATTCTTGGATGCTCAGGATAGCACCAAGGATATCTACCTTTATGTTAATACCCCAGGTGGTTCTGTATCAGCGGGATTGGCCATTGTCGATACCATGAATTTCATTAAATCAGATGTTCAAACTATCGTCATGGGGATGGCGGCTTCGATGGGTACTATCATTGCCTCTAGCGGAGCCAAAGGCAAACGCTTCATGTTGCCACACGCCGAATACATGATTCACCAACCAATGGGTGGTACTGGTGGCGGCACTCAGCAATCAGATATGGCGATTGCAGCGGAGCATCTCTTGAAGACGCGCGAAACCTTGGAACAAATCTTGGCCAAAAATTCAGGACAATCGCTTGAAACCATCCATATTGATGCAGAGCGTGATAATTGGATGTCTGCTCAAGAAACTTTGGACTACGGCTTTATTGATGAAATTATGGAAAATAATGAATTGAAGTAAAGATGATTGCTATCAACTAGTAATCTCAAATAAAAGGGATGGCTTATAGGAGTCACCCCTTTTATTTTTATATGTTATAATAGGAACATGTTAGAAATCAATCGGGATTTGCTTGCTATTGATGATCAAATTGATAGCTTGGTTCGTGCCATCTTAGATACATCGGAAGCTAGAACTTATCGGCAGGCCAAGAACGCTTTGCAGGCTGATCACGCTTTGCAGGCCGATATTGAAGTCTTTCTAAAACTTCAAACGGCCTATGAAGAGCAGCAGGCCTATGCTAAGTTTAGGCCTGACATTGCCCAGTTAAAGCGAAAGTTGCTTGCCCAAAAACGCCAAATTGATATGGCTTTGTCCATGCAAAATTTTAGGCAGGCAGAGGTTGCCTTACAGGAAGTTTTAGCTGATGTGGCGGTGAAAATTTCTCAAGCTATCTCACCGGATATTTTTGTGGATACAGGTCTACCGCTTGCTCCACACAGGCGTCGGCACGGACATGGTGCAGGTGAAAATATTCGAGAGAAAGGATAAGGCTATGTTTACTAAACAAGAGCGAACAGGAATTGCTGTCTATCTCTATTATAATCGGGATGCTAGGAAGTTAAACCGCTACGGTGATATGATCTACCATTCCAGACGCTTGCGTTATGTCTGTCTCTACGTTGACAAAGACAAGTTGAGCGATACAATAGACAATTTAAAAAAATTGAAGTTTGTTAAACGTTTCAGTGTTTCCCCCCTAGATGAGATTGACCAGGATTTTGTTGGGAGTTTATATCGTAAAGAAGTCTGAGGGCTTTTTTTGTGCATAGAAAAATCTTTGTATTTAGTCATAATTATTGATATTGTTGGGGGTTGGTCTAAAGCGTTTTCTGCGAGAATAGACAAGTCAGTCTCCTTGACAATTATCTGATAATTCTGTATTCTATAAAATAGATTTTTAAGAAACTATGACAAAGGAGAATAATCTGATGTACAAAAAGATTATTGCAACTGGGATGGTTCTACTAGCAGCCGTAACTTTAGTCGCTTGTGGAAAATCTCCTGATGTTACAAGCAATGCAACGGGAACTAAGATTGGTGATACCATCAAAATTGGTGTTGATATGGAATTAACAGGTCCAGTATCGGCCTATGGTTCCGCTGAAAATCAAGGCATTAAGTTAGCTGTCAAAGAAATCAACAAAGCCGGTGGTGTTGATGGTAAAAAGCTAGAATTGATCACTAAGGATAATAAATCGGATAATGCTGAGGCTTCAACCGCCGCCACCAATTTAGCTGTCCAAAGTCAGGTCAATGCCATTATTGGCCCTGCGACTTCTGGTGCTGTATCAGCGGCTTCTTTGAACGCTCAAAAAACAGGAGTCCCCCTTCTATCACCTAGTGGGACACAGGATGACCTGACAGTCGATGAAATCAATGGCAAAACCACTGTCAAACAATTTGTCTTTCGGACAACCTTTAAGGACAGCTACCAAGGACAAGTTCTTGCGCAGTATGCCTCAGAAAATATGAAAGCTAATAAGGTTGTTCTTTTTTATGATAATTCCAGTGACTATGCTAAAGGGATTGCTGAAGAATTTAAAAAGACCTATAAGGGCAACATTGTTTCGACTCAGACCTTCGCCGCTAATGATACAGATTTCCAATCGACCTTAACCAAGATCAAAAACCTTGATTATGATGCTATCATTATGCCAGGCTATTACACAGAAACTGGTTTAATTACTAAACAGGCGCGTGATATGGGAATTTCTGCTCCGATTCTTGGTCCTGATGGCTTTAGCGATAAAACCTTCATTGATTTGGCTGGTAAGAAAAATGCAAGCAATGTTTACTATGTATCTGGTTATTCTACTAATACTTCTTTGTCTGCTAAAGCTAACGATTTCATCAAGAACTTTAAGTCAGAGTATGGTAACGAGCCCAACCAGTTCTCAGCCCTATCATACGACTCTGTTTATATGATTGCTGCTGCAGCCAAAGGGGCTGATGATTCTGTTGAATTGGCTGCTAACCTCGCAAAACTTAAAAATTTTGATGGCGTGACTGGTAATATGACGATTGATAAACATCACAATCCGATTAAGTCTGCAGTTATGGTTAAATTGGACAATGGTGCTGAAACGTCTGCGGACACTGTTACTGTCAAAAAGTAGCAGTATAATCATGAGGTGTCATTGTTTTAAGGATTTATAAAACTAGAAAGTTTGGTATTTTATGTTTTTGGAACAACTCCCCCAACAACTAGTTAATGGTATCATCCTGGGAAGTATCTATGCCTTGCTGGCTCTTGGATATACCATGGTTTATGGGATTATTAAACTGATTAACTTTGCCCATGGAGACATCTTTATGATGGGTGCTTTTATCGGTTATTATGCTATCAATGGTCTGCATATGAACTTTTGGCTGGCACTTATCTTGGCTATGGTAGTGACTGCCCTTCTAGGGGTTATAATTGAATTTTTGGCCTATCGTCCTCTGCGTAATTCAACGCGTATTTCTGCCTTGATCACAGCTATTGGAGTCTCTTTCTTGCTTGAATATACCATGGTCTTCTTCTTTGGTTCTAACAAGCGTGCTTTCCCACAAGCTATTAAAATGAGCAGTTTTGATATCGGGCCGGTGACCATTACGAATATTCAACTATTGATTTTAGCGATTGCCCTCGTACTGATGATTGCTTTACAATTGATTGTTAAGAAAACCAAAATGGGGAAGGCTATGCGCGCTGTTTCAGTCGATAGCGATGCTGCTCAATTGATGGGAATCAATGTTAACTCAACTATCAGCTTTACCTTTGCTTTGGGGTCAGCCCTTGCTGGAGCGGCCGGTGTGCTCATTGCTCTCTATTATAATTCAATTGATCCTTTGATGGGTATGATACCAGGTATTAAAGCCTTTGTCGCTGCCGTTCTTGGTGGTATTGGTATTATTCCTGGTGCGGCTATCGGTGGTTTTGTTATCGGTGTCTTGGAGACCCTCTCCAATGCTCTCGGCCTCTCAACCTATCGTGATGCAATCGTCTATGCTGTTTTGATTATCATCCTTTTGGTTCGTCCAGCTGGTATTCTTGGTAAAAACGTGAAAGAGAAGGTGTGAGATATGAGAAAGAATCTAAAATTAAATCTTGCATGGCTTGCTCTTATTGTGCTCATCTATGCTGTTCTTCAGATATTAGCAAGCACTGGTGTTTTGAATCTTTACTATATCCAAATCTTAATGGGAATTGGCATCAGTATCTTGATGGGCTTGGGAACAAATCTGGTTCTCGGTTTCTCAGGACAGTTTACTTTGGGACAGGCTGGTTTCATGGCTATAGGTGCCTATTCTTCCGCTATTATTACTCAGTATTATCCAACCTATGATGGCTTCTACTGGTCAATGTTGCTGGGAGCAGTGATTGCAGCTCTTGTAGCTATTATCTTTGGTGCTCCGACCCTACGGCTAAAAGGAGACTATCTGGCTATCGCTACTCTTGGGATGGCGGAAATCATCCGAATTGTCATCATAAATGGTGGATCTATCACTAATGGTGCAGCAGGTATCACCGGAATTCTCCCTTACACGACTTGGCAAGTCATCTTCCTTTTTGTTGTAGTTATTACTATTTTAGTTTTGAATTTCTTGCGTTCTTCGGCAGGACGTCAAATTATTGCTGTGCGTGAAGATGAAATTGCTGCGGAATCTATGGGGGTTAACCTTACCAATAGGAAAGTTTTCGTCTTTGTTATGGGGGCAGTGATTTCAGCTATTGCTGGTTCACTCTATGTCAGCTATATCGGTACGGTCGTACCAAAAGATTTCACCATCATGAAATCTATTGACTATCTCATCATTGCAGTACTCGGTGGTCTTGGTTCGATCACAGGGACTATTATTGCGGGTGTAGTTCTGGGGATCTTGAATATGTTCCTACAAAACTTCTCGGATCTACGGATGATTCTCTACTCTTTGACCCTAATTTTAGTTATGATTTTCCGTCCAGGTGGTCTATTTGGAACACGAGAATTTACCTTGACTAAATTCTTCAGAAAAAATGAGGAGGGCAAAAACTAATGGCACTTCTTGAAGTTAAAAATTTGACGAAAAACTTTGGCGGTCTAACAGCCGTTGGTGATATTTCCCTTGAACTTAATGAAGGGGAATTGGTTGGTTTAATTGGCCCTAACGGTGCTGGTAAAACAACACTTTTCAATCTCTTGACGGGTGTCTATGAGCCCAGCGAAGGTTCAATCATTCTGGATGGAACCCCGCTCAATGGTAAGACCCCACACAAGATTGCCTTTTTGGGACTTTCCCGGACCTTCCAAAATATCCGTCTCTTCAAAAATATGACTGTCTTAGAAAATGTTTTGATTGGCTTTGGTAATCATCACAGTTCTCATCTATTGGCATCTTTCTTACGTTTGCCAAAATACTATCAGAGTGAAGAGAAATTGAGACGGAAGGCTATGGATCTGTTAAAAATCTTCGATTTAGATGACAGTGCCCAAACCTTGGCTAAAAACCTTCCTTATGGAGAACAGCGCCATCTGGAAATTGTCCGTGCTCTGGCTACGGAGCCCAAAATTCTTTTCCTCGATGAACCAGCTGCTGGGATGAATCCTCAGGAAACATCGGAATTGACTGCTCTGATTCGCAAAATTAAGGAAGAGTTTGACATTACCGTTATCTTGATTGAACATGACATGAGCTTGGTTATGGAAGTTACCGAACGTATCTATGTACTGGAATATGGCCGTTTGATTGCTCATGGTAGTCCAGAGGAAATTAAAGGAAACAAACGTGTTATTGAAGCTTATCTTGGAGGTGAAGCCTAATGTCTATGTTGCAAATTGAAAATCTCTCAGTAAGCTATGGCGCTATTGAAGCCGTTAAAGATGTTAACTTTAGCGTCAATGAAGGTGAGGTAGTGACTCTCATTGGTGCTAATGGCGCTGGTAAAACATCAATTCTGCGAACTATTTCAGGGCTTGTCCGTCCGAGTGCTGGTAAGATTTCCTATTTAGGCAATGAGATTCAAAAAGTGGCCGCACGTAAAATCGTGGCTGATGGTTTAGCTCAAGTACCAGAAGGACGTCATGTCTTTTCAGGACTGACTGTTCTGGAAAACTTGGAAATGGGAGCTTTTTTGAATAACGATAAGGACATGAATCAAGCCAATCTAAAAAAAGTCTTTGATCGTTTCCCGCGTCTTGAGGAGCGCAAAAATCAAGATGCAGCCACCCTTTCGGGTGGTGAGCAGCAGATGTTGGCTATGGGTCGCGCGCTCATGAGTCAACCAAAGCTTCTCTTATTGGATGAGCCGTCTATGGGTTTGGCGCCAATCTTTATTCAAGAAATTTTTGATATCATTCAAGATATTAAAAAACAAGGGACTACGGTTCTCTTGATTGAACAAAATGCCAACAAGGCTCTGTCCATTGCTGATCGTGGCTATGTTCTGGAGACCGGTAAGATTGTCCTTTCAGGAACAGGTCAAGAGTTGCTAGCTTCAGATGAAGTTCGCAAAGCCTACCTCGGTGGTTAAAATAGAGTAAAAAGGAGGTTGAAACTAAAAAAGTATCTAAACCCCTTTTTTCTTTACCTAGTTTGAATAATTGTAAAAATAAGATATAATGAAATCTGAGTAAATCTTAAGGAGAGAGACATCATGAAAATTAAAAAAAGTGAAGCCCTGTACTTTTTGCTGAGCATCATCTTGCTCGTCCTGATATTGGGGCTCTATATGTATGGTAAATCAGCAGGCAGGGTCAAGTCGGGTAATGCAGAAGTTGCTCCAACGTATTTGAGTACATCATCGTCCTCCTCCTCTGAAGGATCATCAGATTCGCTAGAGGCTGATCTTAAAGATTTGGAAGAAAATCCTAGTCAAGAAGGGATAGCCTCGGTTCAAACAGCTATCAATCAAGTATCTGATCAAGAAACAAAGAATAGCTATCAGGAGCGTTTAAATATTGTTAATGCTAAGCTTGCTGTCAGTGAAGCTGAAAATGATAAGACGGCTGCTAGCGTCCAAAATGCTCAGGAAGCCATTGACAAAGTAGAAACGCAGTCAAAGAAGGAAGAATTACAGGCACAGTTGGATAGTGTTCTCTAACCCTTTTGCAGACCTATATTTTGAAAAACTACAAATGAAAATAATTTTCGACTGGCCAATTATAGACCCCTTGCTTACATAAAATCCCTGATTTAAAGGATTTTAAAGAGGTTTTACCGGTCTTGAAAATGTAACCAAATTGTAAAAATAAAGTTAAAATCCCTTGGACTTAGACTAAAATTTAGGTATAATAAATCGAGAAATAAATTGTACTGGAGATCAAATAATGTCAAGACACAGTCGTTCAAAGGTAAGGAGTTTTAGCACACATTACTTTATCAATATCTTAATGTTTGTGCTATACTTAGCAGTCTCATCAATAACCGTTTATACCATGTTTAAGTATCATTTTTTAGCTTTCCGCTATCTAAATGTTATTTTAACAACGGTTCTTTGCTTTGTTTTATTACTATCAGCTTTTTTGACCTTCAAAGGGAAATTTAAGTGGGGGAATAGCTTTCTGCTTTTCATCTTTTCCGCCTTGTCTATCACGATTTTTTTAGGTTTCAATTCGGTTGTTAATTTGACCAGTGGTCTCAATGACTCCACTAAATATTCTGAGGTTGAAATGCGGGTGGTAGTTCCCAAGGATAGTTCTATTAGCAGCGTCAAGCAGTTGGATGCAGTAGAGGCTCCTATTCAGAGTGATGGTGCTAATATCAATGAGTTTATCAAACAAATTAAGACAGATTCCTCAAAGAGCTTGACAGTTAATCATGTGGACTCTTACCAACAGGCTTACAATAATTTGTTATCAGGTTCAACGGATGCCATTATTTTAAATAGTGCCTATTCAAGTCTTTTAGAAAATCAGGATAAGGACTTTAACAGTAAGGTCAAAACCATCTATTCTTACAAGATTCAGACTGCTACAAATGTCAAGTCTAAGAAGTCGGTTGATAAGGGAGTTTTCAATATTTATATTTCTGGTATTGATACCTATGGTTCAATCAATACAGCTTCGCGTTCAGATGTTAACATTATCATGTCAGTCAATCTTAAGACACACAAGGTGTTATTAACTAATACACCGCGTGATTCTTATGTGAGCATTCCTGGTGCTGGTAACAATCAAAAGGATAAGCTGACCCACGCTGGTATTTACGGTGTAGAGACTTCTATGAAGACCTTGGAAAATCTTTATGATATTGACATTGATTATTATGCCCGTCTCAATTTTACTTCATTCCTTAAATTAGTTGATTTATTAGGAGGAATTGAGGTTTACAATGACCAAGCCTTTACGGCTCATACTAACAAAGATTATACATTTGAGGTTGGTAATGTTAAGTTAGATTCGCAAGGGGCGCTCGCCTTTGTACGTGAACGATATGGTTTGGATAATGGGGACAATGACCGTGGTAAAAACCAAGAAAAGGTTATTACAGCCATCATCAACAAGTTAGCAACTGCAAGTTCTTTGACCAAGATTTCCTCGATTGCTAACAATCTTCAGGATTCTATCCAGACCAACATGCCTCTGGAAGATATTATGACTATTGCCAACACGCAACTGTCTTCTGGTAAGAAATTTACAGTTGATTCTCAGGAAGTGACTGGAACAGGTTCAACCGGTGAATTGACTTCCTACGCTATGCCAGCTGCATCACTTTATATGATGCAGCTGGATGATGCTAGTGTCAAGGATGCTAGTGCTCAGATTAAAGATATCTTAGGAGGAAAATAGGGTGATTGACATCCATTCGCACATTATTTTCGCTGTGGATGATGGTCCTAAAACGCTGGAGGATAGCTTGCAGCTGATAGCTGAAAGCTATCGGCAAGGAGTTAGAACGATTGTGGCCACTTCCCATCGGCGCAAGGATATGTTTGAAACTCCCGAGGAAAAGATTCATGTCAATTTCCTCAAGGTTAAAGAGGCAGTGAAAAGTCGTTTTGCTGACTTGACCCTTGTTTATGGTGGAGAGCTTTACTATACAGAGGATCTTCGTCAAAAATTAGAATCTGGCCTTGCCCCCAATATGGGAGAAACGCGTTACGTCTTGATTGAATTTAGCAAGACCACCCCTTGGCGTGAAATAGAGCAGGCTCTGACCAAGATCTTGTTGTTAGGGATTACACCGATTGTGGCCCATATTGAACGCTATGATGCCTTAGACTCTAAGCCCGAGCGTGTTCAAAAGATCATCAATATGGGATGCTATACACAGGTCAATAGCAACCACGTTCTTAAACCCAAGCTGTTTGGAGATGGTGAAAAAATCTTCAAAGTGCGTGGAAGATACTTTTTGGAACAGGATCTTGTCCACTGTATTGCCAGCGATATGCATAATTTGGACAAGCGTCCCCCTTATATGGAGCAAGCCTATCAGCAGGTTGCTAAATTATTTGGGGAATCCAGAGCCCAAGCTTTATTTAAAGAAAATGCAGCCTGCCTGCTTCGCGATGAAATTTTATAAGGAGAGACTATGACGACGTCAGAAAATTCAACGTTTGAAATCGATGTATTAGCCTTGCTTAAAAAATTGTGGGATCGAAAATTTTTAATCATTTTCGTTGCCCTACTTTTTGGTTTTATTAGTTTGTTTGCTAGTGTGTTTATCATTCCTAAGGAGTATACTTCATCAACGCGCATTTACTTGGTCAGCAAAAGCAGTACCAATGCTATAGATTATCAAGATGTCCAAGCTGGAACAGACTTGGTCAATGATTTTAAAGAAATTATCCAGTCACAAGATGTCCTATCGGAAGTTGTTGATAAGGAAAAATTAGATATATCAGCTTCTGCACTTTCTGGTAAAATCAGCGTTCAGGTGCCAACCAATACACGTCTGATTACAATTTCTGTTCATGATACAAACCCACAGGAAGCCAGTCATCTGGCCAATGCGGTTCGTGAGGTTGCCATCCAGAAGATTAAAGAAGTGGCCAAGGTTGAAGACATAACAACCGCTGAAACTGCTAAGGTTCCAACTTCACCCACCTCACCGAATCTTAAGCGTAATCTTATGCTGGGTGTCCTTGCAGGGGGCTTCTTTGCAGTAGCTGTCTTAATCGTCTTTGAAGTTCTTGATGATCGCATTAAAACGAGTGAAGATGTTGAAAAAGCTTTAGGTGCAACCTTGCTCGGAGTAGTACCAAATACAACCAACCTATAGGAGGAATTATGGGTTACTTAAAATTAGCCACTAAAAAAGAAAGATTGATTGATAAGTCAGAGGAATATTATAATGCTATCCGTGCTAATATTCAATTTAGTGGGAGTGACATTAAGGTTATCGTCTTGACTTCTGTTCAACCCAAGGAAGGAAAATCTACCACTGCTATCAGTTTAGCAGTATCATTTGCTCGCACCGGTCATCGCACCCTCCTGATTGATGCTGATACCCGTAATTCGGTTCTGTTAGGAAGTTTCAAACCAGATGGCCCCGTTAAGGGCTTGACGGATTTCTTAACAGGGCATATTGATTTGCAAAAGGCTATTAGTGAAACGAATGTATCCCATCTATCGGTTATCCCTTCTGGACAAGTTCCCCCCAATCCAACGGCCTTGCTGCAAAGTGATCACTTTAGACGCATGATACATGCGGTCAAAGAGTACTATGATTATGTTATCATTGATACCCCACCGATTGGTAAGGTTGTTGATGCAGCTATCATTGCTCAGGAATGTGATGCTTCTATTTTAGTGACTGAGGCAGGAGTGATTCGCCGCCGTTTCGCTAAGAAGGCCATTGACCAGATGGAAAAGAGCGGCGCTCAGTTTCTGGGACTTATTCTCAATAAGGTGGATGAGCAGTCGGAAAACTATGGGAATTATGGCAGCTACGGTAGTTACGGAGATTACGGCAAGCGAGTTTCTCGCAAGGCACATAAAAACAACAACTAGTATTAAAGATGAGACCCACAAGGGTCTTTTTATCTATCTAAAACTATCGGCTGGCTGCCTTTTTTGCTATAATGATAAAAAACTGATGAGGAGAGATAAATATGGAAAGAGCAATTTTTGCAGGCGGCTGCTTCTGGTGTATGGTACAACCTTTTGAGGAACAAGAGGGGATCTTATCTGTACGGTCGGGATACACGGGAGGGCATGTTCCCAATCCAACTTATGAACAGGTCTGCAGCCATACAACCGGTCATACAGAAGCCGTTGAGATTATTTTTGATCCTGACAAGATTAGTTTTGCCCAACTGGTTGAAATTTATTGGGCCCAGACTGACCCGACGGATGCCTTTGGCCAATTTGAGGATCGTGGTGATAATTACCGCCCTGTTATCTTTTATTTTGATGAAAAGCAGCGGGAGATTGCTGAGCGTTCCAAGGAAGCCTTGCAGAATTCTGGTCGTTTTGATAAGCCGATTGTAACTCAGATTGAGCCAGCCCAACCTTTTTATGTGGCTGAGGATTATCATCAAGATTTCTATAAAACCAATCCTTTACGCTATGCCATGAGTAGTGCTACACGTCATACATTTTTGGAGGAGAACTGGCAATGAGAAAGTCCTTTTACACCTGGCTGATGACCCAACGCAATCCTAAATCGAAAGAACCAGTCGCCTTGCTAGCGGATTTGGTTTTTGAGGATACGACCTTCCCCAAGCACACCGATAGCTTTGATGAGGTCAGTCGTTATTTGGAAGATCAGGCTAATTTTTCCTTTAATCTCAGTGATTTTGACAGAATTTGGGAAGAGTATCTAGGGCACTAAAGTTATTTTATATCTGGGATGATTGTAAACTTTGCTTTTAACATCAGTCATCAGACAGGGTTACGCTTGACCGTGATTTTTTTAGGTAAATACGATATAATGAGACTACTAAAAACGAAAGAAAGAGGCAGTTTATTTGCAAGGGTACTCTGTTGACATTAGCTTACAGCATCCTGATGATCTCATGGCTCTGTTTGGTAGCAATGAGCGCCATTTGAAATTGATTGAGGAAAATACGGGTGTTGTCATACATGCTAGGACCGAGCGTGTCCAAATTTTGAGTGATGATGAGACGTCCTTGGAGACGGCCCGCTTAACTATTGAGGCCCTTTTGGTTCTGGTTGGACGCGGTCTTTTCATTAACACATCTGATGTGGTCACTGCTCTGAGTATGGCACAAAATGGGACGATCGATAAGTTTGTTGCCCTCTATGAAGAAGAAATCATCAAGGATAGTTATGGAAAACCCATTCGGGTTAAGACACTGGGGCAGAAGGTTTATGTTGACAGTGTCAAAAATCACGATGTGGTCTTTGGCATTGGACCTGCTGGGACCGGTAAAACCTTTCTAGCTGTAACCTTGGCAGTTACAGCGCTCAAGCGTGGTCAGATCAAACGTATTATCTTGACTAGACCTGCGGTAGAAGCGGGCGAAAGTCTCGGTTTTCTCCCCGGTGATTTAAAGGAAAAGGTTGATCCCTATTTACGTCCTGTTTATGATGCCCTTTATCAAATCTTAGGGAAAGAGCAGACAACTCGTTTGATGGAACGTGATATTATTGAAATTGCACCACTAGCCTATATGCGTGGTCGGACGCTCGATGATGCCTTTGTCATTCTCGATGAGGCACAAAATACTACCATCATGCAGATGAAGATGTTTTTGACCCGGCTGGGCTTCAACTCCAAGATGATTGTCAATGGGGATACTAGCCAGATTGATCTTCCCCAAAATAGCCGTTCTGGTTTGCTAGATGCTATTGATAAACTGACAGGTATCCGGCAGGTTGATTTTGTTTATCTATCAGCCAAGGATGTTGTACGTCATCCGGTTGTAGCTGAAATTATCAATGCTTATGAACAAGATAAGAATGAATCAAATGAAGAAAAGTAATAGAAATGGGGTCTACAAGAAATCTAGAAACTTTAGTTTCTAGGATTTTGTCTGGCGCCATTTTTCATTTTTATCCTCTCTCAAACTTATCCGCATCAAGGCTTTTATGCTATAATGAAAATGTTTAGTAAGATTGGAAAATATATGTATATTGAGATGATAGACGAGACTAAGCAGGTCTCACAGGAAATGATGGATCAAATCATTGATATGCTTAATTTTGCAGCTAAAAAATTAAGCAAGGACAACAAGGAGATGGCTATCACTTTTGTTGATAATGATGAGATTCATAAGATTAATTTAAAATACAGAAACATTAATCGTCCGACCGATGTAGTCAGTTTGGAGTATAAGCCTGAAAGTTCAATTGCTTTCTCGCAAGAGGATTTGGTGGATAATCCTGAATTGGCAGAAATGATGGATGACTTTGATGCCTATATTGGAGAACTGTTCATTTCTGTTGACAAGGCGTATGAGCAGGCTGAAGCCTATGGTCATAGCTTTGAACGTGAAATGGGTTTTTTGAGCGTTCACGGTTTCTTGCATATCAATGGTTATGACCACTATACTCCCGAAGAAGAAAAAGAGATGTTCACCCTACAGGAAGAGATATTGAATGCCTATGGACTTACGAGAGACTAATTCACCAAAAAAATGGAAAAACCGGACCATAACTGCTAGCTTGGAATTTGCCTTAACAGGGATTTTGACCGCTTTTAAGGAAGAACGTAACATGCGTAAGCATGCGTTATCGGCAGTGCTGGTGCTTTTGGCCGGGCTTATTTTTCAGATTTCTGCCATTGAATGGCTGTTTTTACTTCTGGCTATTTTCTTGGTCATTACTTTTGAAATCATCAACTCGGCTATTGAAAATGTTGTCGATTTGGCTAGTGATTATCACTTTTCCATGTTAGCCAAGCATGCAAAGGATATGGCTGCCGGTGCAGTTCTGATGATTTCAGGCTATGCTGTAGTGACAGGCTTCATTATTTTTATCCCTAAAGTATGGGATTTCATCTTTGGTTAAAGACAAGTCTCTTGTTAAAAATACAGGCAGGCTAATATTTCAAAATGTAATGATAGAAAGGAATGAGGGATTTTAACTAAGCGAGACAGAAAAAAATTTTTTCCTTAGTTTATCCTTCCAAAGTTTATGTTTAAATCAGGATTTGTAGCCATTTTAGGCCGTCCTAATGTTGGTAAATCTACTTTTTTGAACCATGTCATGGGGCAAAAAATTGCCATTATGAGTGATAAGGCTCAAACCACCCGCAATAAGATTATGGGGATCTACACGACCGATAGGGAGCAGATTGTCTTTATTGACACTCCGGGAATTCATAAGCCCAAGACCGCTCTGGGCAATTTCATGGTGGAGTCGGCTTATTCGACCCTGCGTGAAGTGGAGACCGTCCTTTTTATGGTGCCGGCTGATGAGGAGCGCGGCAAGGGTGATAATATGATCATGGAGCGCCTTAAAGCTGCTAAGATTCCTGTTATTCTGGTTATTAACAAGATTGATAAGGTTCATCCTGATCAGCTTTTGGGAAAAATTGAGGATTTCCGTTCGCAGATGGACTTTAAGGAAATTGTTCCGATTTCAGCCCTTCAGGGCAATAATGTAGAAACTCTGATGACAATTCTCAAGAATAACTTGGAGGAAGGTTTCCAATATTTCCCAGAAGATCAAATTACTGACCATCCGGAACGTTTCTTGGTGTCAGAAATGATTCGCGAAAAAATCCTTAAGCTGACCGAACAAGAAGTGCCACACTCTGTTGCCGTTATCGTTGAATCTATGAAACGCGATGAAGAGACCGATAAGGTCCATATTCGAGCAACTATCATGGTGGAACGCGACAGCCAAAAAGGCATTATCATTGGCAAGCAAGGAGCTATGCTTAAAAAAATTGGTAAGATGGCTCGCCGTGATATCGAACTTATGCTGGGCGACAAGGTCTATCTAGAAACCTGGGTTAAGGTTAAGAAAAATTGGCGCGATAAGAAACTGGACTTGGCAGACTTCGGTTATAATAAGAAGGAATATTAAAAAGAAGCCGCCACCCTAAAAGTAAAAAGCAGGTGCTGTTGAAACCAAGAACAGGTACTGACTTTGAATATGAGAGATCGAATTGGGCTGATGAAACCTTTAATTACTATCTAAAGGCAGGTTGATAGGAATGAAACAGCTATTTGTTAAAGAAATTGGGCAGCAAAATGCACAGACGATTGTCTTTTTGCATGCTTCTGGTTCCAGCAGTGATGTGGAATGGACAAGTTTTGATGATGTGACGGAAATGATTGTGAAGATTATCAAAAGCAGAGCTCACGGCAAGCCGCACCTTGTTGGTCTGTCATTGGGAGGCAGTCTCATTCTCAAATTGCTGGAAAGTCATTCGGATGCAGTTGATAGGGTGATTGTTGATGGTGCTTGTCACCACCCCATAAAAGGCTATCGCAAAGTCATTGCCATGGTCTATGTCATGTCGCTGTTTAAAAACACGAAAATAGTTGCTCATTTGATGACCAAGATGATGCAGGATGACGGGGCTTCTGAAGAGGATTGCCGAGGTTTTGTTGCTGATTTGCAGAGAGCATCCAGCAAATCATTTCACCGAGTGATGTCTCAGGCTAACGTGTTAAATGTTGGTTTGTCCTTTGCTAATCCTGCTTTCTTTGTTTCAGGCGGTGAAGAATCTGAGACCATTCATCAATCGCATCAGCTGCTGGCAGGACGAAATATAAACAGTGAATCAGCCTATTATCCCAATAAGGGTCATGCTTGGTTATTTAGTGATGTTGATACGCATATCCAGCTGGTAAGGTATTTTTTGCAGGGAGCTACATTTCCCTATCAATTGAGCCGGTTGACTTACTAAGAATGGGTAAGCTAAGCTGATAGTATCTGGTCTGCCGTGGACTAACAGCCTGACTGAAGCGTATATAAGTAGCAGTGGTGGAAGTAGAACAAATTAAGTCACTCAAAGTCTGATTTTACTAGTCCACTCTCTTTGCCACACCTTGTATATGGCCAGAAAAGGACGGTATCAAAAAAAGACCTCTGCTAAAATCTTAGTGTTTACAGAAAAAAAGGTAGCTGCTTAGGCATACAGACTTTTCTAGAATTTTTAATGATTCTTCGTCAAACTCTTCCTTTTTGTTTGGCTTGTTTAAGGTTTTCATATCTTTATAAGGGGAGGTATCCATGAAGAGATGGAAAATATTGTTGGTACTAGGTGCTGTTGGCATATTAGTGGTAGGAGGTCTGGCAATGATTAATCCCTTTACAGGCGAGGACGAACCAAAGTATAAACATGAGCAGGATAGAATGGTGGAGTATTTAGCTCAGAATTATGAGGGTATTAAGAAGGTTGAATTTACAGAAGTTGAGCACAATGAGATGACAGGAACATATTCATTTTATGCCACAATTAATAATCAAATTAAAGTTAATTTTACTCTGTGGGGATTAAAAGGTGAAATCTATGTGAATGAACTTTCCTCTAGAAATCATGGACATTTTCTTAAAAAGTTAGACACACCTAATAAGAAACCAGATATTTCTGATATTGAAGTTATGTATGCGGGGGAATAATATGGTAACGGAAAAAGACTATAATGAACTTGCTAATGAGGCTTACAAGGTTGATTCTGGTAAAGTTTCTACTCCATATAAAAAAGGTGATACTGTAGCAGCTGGCAAATACAAAGTCCTCAAAGCCGAAGACAACACCGCCAACGGCATGCAGGCCATGGCTGTAGCACCAGTTGATAAGAATGGCAATGTGGATACCAGCCAAGTGGTAATTGCCTATGCAGGAAC
>NZ_JBHSAC010000029.1:0-21182 GCF_042649885.1 Streptococcus dentapri
TTTAAATTTTCCTCAGTCTGCTGATAAAGATTCTCAACCTCCTTTCCCTGCATGGAATAGCCGTATTCACCCAGTACAAAAGCTTAGAATGTTGAGCCGAGCTCTTTCCCAATCCATTACCATTTTTAGCTAGTGGTGCTACTGATATTCCTAAAATAAGGACAATAATACCAATAGAACTGCCAAGTCCCATCCATAGGGCTTTGGACTTTGTTTTGCTTCTTGCCATAAAACCTCCTTGTATTTGACTTAAATCTCATTATGATTATTAGAATCTGATCAGTTTTCACCATCAATATACGTTTCTCATTGGATTTTGTAATGGACTTTATAAACTCAGCAAAAAAAAAGCCGGTGGGGATCCGACTTTTTTTATTCGTTGGTGTACTCCCAAACAGCGTCCAATGTCTGAGATCACTGATAGCCTATCCTAATTCACGTTTATAGTCTTCAGGCATGGCTAAGTTAGCTGCCTTATACTGCGATTGAAGGTCTAGGGTTATAGCGGCCTGATTGCCCAAAACATTGCGCAGTTTATCCCTAAAGCCGGCATAATCTGACAGGTTAAAGAAAAGCTCAGGTGCTGAGTAGCGAGAATTGTGCATGCGCTCCTTAAAGCCAAGAATCAGCTGACGGCTTTCAAAAGCTGTACGGATAGCGGCGAGAATTTCGCTGCCTTGGTTGATGTCCAAATAAAGATCACAGCGAGCAAATAGCTGACGAACCGTCAAATTGGTCACATTAGGATAGAGATGAACATTACTGTAGCGTCCCAAACTTAGGAGCTGACTGGACATCTCCGTAATGGCTGCAATATGCAGGGTCATATTAGGAAAGTCCTCAATGATATTTTCTACATATTCCAACTGATCTGAATTAGTTAAAATCAAGGCCTCCTTGCGGGCACGGTTCTCACGTTGAAAAGGATAGAGCAGACCAACATAGGTAAAGAAAGCTCGCTGCTCAGGAGCCACCAGTTTCAGAATTTTCTCATAGGTATCACGGTCTTGGACAATAATTTTGCTCTTACGAACAGCCGACTGTTCAAGCAAAAGTTCCATATTACGAGGAATACTATCACCAATAGGCTCTTGCCAAAAGAGAACATCCTCACCAGGAAGATTGAGCTGATATTTGACCAAGAAAGGTATTCCTAATGAGTTAAAGAGGATACGATCTAGGTCATAGCCCGAAGCCTGAATATAATAAGTTACAAAATCAGCCTTGGATTTAAAGATGTAAATCTTTTCCTCGTGTTCAAGAATCAAGTCGCCGGTGACATAGTTTTCAACTAAGACTTCCTTGCCTTCTCTGTCATAATATGATTTTTGGATGGCTTGTCCCAGACTGTTATAAACCGTTTGGGCAAAACGGCAGCCATACTTATTATAGTGGTCCGTACTGCGGACGCTACCAGCTTCATTTAGCCAGTCAACACTTTGGACAAAACGGTGATGAGTAGGCTTAGAAAAATGGATATTGGCTCTTTTTTTATTGAGATCAAAGATTTCACCGCTGGTATTGGTCCCCTTGATTTCCCAAAACTTAGGGACAGGAATCTCATTAAAATGCAGAGGTTTGCCTTGTGCATTGATGAAACCTGTGAAGAAAAGGAAAGGTGAGGTCACATCATCAGGTAAGAAGCCATTGTCATTGATGGCAATGGTTGTACTCTGATAACCCGACAGAATAAGAGAATAGTGTAAATCCCAACTGTCTTGGTCATAGTTTTCAAATAGATTAATCATTGGTCATCTCCTTAATCAATTGATTCCATTTGTCTTCAACCTTATCTGTGAGGTAATCTCTAGCCATATCATAAGAAGCACGGTGCATCTGATCTAGGGATGCTTGGGTGAAGATTTCAACAATTTTCATGCTCAAGTTATCAATAATTTCCGCATCGCTATCCAATTCAGAAATTGGGATTAGGTAGCCATTTTCACCGTCCTTGATGAAGTTTTGATTTCCGTAGCGCACATCAAAACCAATCAAAGGCAGACCTGATCCAATAGCTTCTAGCAGGGTCAGACCAAAGCCTTCACTCTTAGAAGCAGATAAGTAAACTTCGTGCTGCATATAGATATGGGATAGGTCGTGGTGACCGCGCAACTGGATATAGTCCTGAGCCTTGTTCTCCTCAATAATTTGACGAAGACGTTCCTCTTCTCCTCCAGAACCATAGATATCAAAATTGATATCTGGTATGAAGCGCTGAGCATCAACCACAGCCTTGATGAGCCAGTCGACATGCTTTTCACTGGCTAGACGTGAAGCAGTCATCACTGAGAAAGGTATGCGGGGGCTCTTAGGCTCTTTAAGTTCATCAATACTACCGACTGGAATAGTGACAATATTGGGTTGGATGTCCTTATATTTGAGGAACTGTTCTGCTAGGATTTCCCTTTGCCGATCAGTAGCTACGATAAAGGCATCGACACTGTCAGCATTGGTAAACTGAAAATCATAGTAGTTATTCCAAAGCACATTATGGTCATTCGTACCATTTTCGCTAAAGTGTTCGGCATGGACAGCTACGGCTAATTTAGCTGGTTTAACATGGCGAAAGACCGACTGACCAATACCAGTTGAACGATCCAAAATAACCAAGTCATCCGCACTCAGCTGCAGCTCTTTCATAAAATGTTCCACTAATTCTTCTTTAGAGTTGAGAATATAATTTGGGAAACGATAGAAAGGCTGGTCTCCATCTGTGATTTCGTCATAGGCAACACTACCATCAACATTGTAAAAACTGCGTTTATAGAGTTTCGCCGCATTATCCTTGGGCGCATAGTACTCTGTGAAGGAGCGGACATCACTACTGTAAAAATCCTTGCGCACCAAATTCCCGTTAGAAACAAACTCCACACGGTGAATTAAAGTTTTACTGTTACGACAATAATAAGCTGTCGCAAAGTCACGATCACCAAAGTAGAAACGGACCAAGCGAGCTTCACGGTCTTCTTTGATAATATCGCGTGTAAATTGGGCTTTCAAGTCCTGCTCTGTAAAAATTGTCGCAGCTGGTTTTTGATCTGTGAAATAGGTATAGAGCCAGATGATTTGATCGTCCGCAAAACCGACATTACGCGTCATATCAATGATATTGTCCTGACTGAAGAAATCGGTAAAGATGAACTTGGCATCTATTCCAAGGTTTTTAAAGACTTTTGAGCGGTAGGCTTGAGCGTATTCTACACCGCTTGAAGCCCAACCAATACCAAGATTGATATTATAAACTGTCATAGTGACCTTTCCTTCTAAGTAATTTTTTTTGTGGCCGACTAAGGCTGGATGGAAATACAACTGTTACCCACTATTCCTTGGATCATGGACTCTGGGACAGGCTGATTTTCTCTACCCACCATGTTATCACAATTCTGATGATTATGCTTCTCTTTATTTTTAATAGGCTAATATTTATCAATTTTTAAAGCTAAACCGAGACGACTTCCACTTGCTCGCCGCCAAGCAGAATCAAATATTTTTCGACCTGTTCTATACCAAAGGACTGCTGCAGCGCTTTAGCATAGAGGCCCATCTGAGCGCGGTAGCGTTCAACCAAATCACTGGAATGTCGGTAACGGTCGGTCTTGTAATCAAAGAGGACGATATGATCATCATAGCGGATAAAGCCATCGACTATCCCCCGGATGACCATCTTCTCACCTGATTCAGCATCCTCATGCAGCATGGCAAAGGGAGCTTCTCGAACAACTCGAGTCTGGTTGGCCAGAATTTCCTGACCTAAAGAGGTTTGGGCAAAAAAGTCAGCTAATTTCTGCAAGTCAATCTGCTTTTTAAGGGTAGGCTCAGCTTGGACCTGTGCCAAAGCCTTGCGCAAGTCCGCCACGGTCACTTCTGCTGTCAAGGGAATCCGCTGCATCAATTCATGGGTAGCAGAACCAAGGGCTGCTCCAGTCACTTCTGTTGATTTCCCAAAGCTTGGTAAATCAAAGGTAGCAGCCTTTGGTTTTTTTTCCATAATATCAAGCCCCTCATCTTCTAAAACGGGTTGGTAGAATTGCTTGATTTGACTAGGTGTCCGTAAAGTTGGCAGATTGATGGCAGCCTGATAAGTTTTATTGAGCTTCTCAACATTTTCTAGGGCATTTAAAGCCTCAGTAATTGTCTCGGATTGGCGTTGATTGTTCACATCATCTGCATCAAAGGGCAGGCTCGTTGTCAAAGGTTCTATCTCTTGCAAATCTTGATCTGAAATATAGGTCACATCAAAGGCTAACTGATCTTGCTTAAAATTTTGGGCGATCGCTAGAAGCCAATCTTGAAAACTGGTCCAGTTTTCACGGGCAGCGATGGTTAAGCGACCGTGCTCTCTGCTGCCTTCATATTTCTCGGTCAGCTTGTTTCGACTGCCCTTACCGACTAGATAGAGTTTTTTCTCTGCCCGTGTCATGGCTACATAGAGAAGGCGCATCTGTTCAGAGAGCATTTCGCGGTGGAGTTGGCGCTGATTGATGAGGTAAGGTAAGGTCTCCATAGCTACCTTAATATGGTCAAGTTCAGCTTGCGGAAAGCGATCCGCTAGGTCGGCTTGATATTGAATACCAATACCATTATAACGGCTAAGCACGAGTTTTTGTTGCTGGTCTGTCTTGTTAAAGGCCTTATCCAGATTGAGTAAAAAAACATACTTAAATTCGAGTCCCTTACTTTTATGAGCTGTCATCAGTTGGATAGCGTCTTTGGGCAAAGCTATCTCAACATCTGCTAAATCATTATCGGTCGCAATGACTTTATCAATCATATTAATAAAGCGGGGCAGTCCCTTGAATCCTGTTTTTTCAAACTGATTGGCTCGAATAGTAAGAGCGTAGAGGTTGGCCTGTCGCTGTTGACCATTGGCCAGAGCCCCCACATAATCATAATAGAACTTATCATTGTAGATCTTCCAGATTAAATCGTGCAGACTGTTGGTCTTGGCAAAGCGGCGCCAACTGCCCAATACCTGCTTAAAGCCCTTGGTCTTTTGATAGAGGTTTGATTCTATCAGTTCTGGATGCTGCCCTGTTTGCTCCAAAGTCAGAAGCAGTTTGTCATAGAAATTGCCGTGCTCAGCTTGCAAGGAGAGGCGGGTCAACTCGTCCTCATTAAAGCTAAACATTGGGGATTTCAACAGAGCCACTAAAGACTCGTCCTGTAAGGGATTATTGATCGTTCTAAAGGTATCCAGCATGACCAAAATTTCAATGGATTTGAGATAATGCCCAGTACCACTTTCAGCGACCAGGGGTAGACCATACTGCTCAAAGGTCGTTAGAATATTGGCATTTCGGGTTCTTGTTGGTACCAACAAGGTAATATCGTTGAAGGCAACTCCTTCTTCCTTATGCAGGCGAATGATTTCCTTAACTACCAGTTGGACTTCACCGACCGATAATTCTGTCGAGGCTGGCAAATCTTCCAATCGCTGTGAGTTTTCCTGAGTTCTATCATCTGTCCGGTCTTCATCGTAAATCAGCACCTGGGTACGGTTAGCTGGACTGGGCTGGCTCTTTTCTGTATTGCCCGCCACTAGCATGTGGGGTAGGTCATAATTGATTTCGCCTAAGTCTTCATCCATCAGACGGGTAAAGACATCATTGGTTGCATCTAATACTTCCACATGACTGCGGAAATTTTCTTTGAGCACAATCAGTCTCCCCTGACTGTTCTTGAGATCAAAGGTCTCAAGAGTATCATAGGTTTCAAATTTATCCTTGAAGATCTGGGGGTCAGCCTGACGAAAACGATAGATTGATTGCTTAATGTCTCCCACCATAAAGCGATTATAACCATTGGATAAAAGGTCTAATAAGCGCTCTTGCATATGGTTATTATCTTGATATTCATCGACCATAACCTCATGGTACTTCTGCTGATAGAGCTGACGGATCTGTTCATCTTGCTCTAAGATACCGATGGCTAAATGGGCAATGTCACTAAATTCAAAGGTGTTTTCCTGTTTTTTGCGCTCCAAGTATTGTTCTGAAAAGTCTTTGACAAAGGCGCGAAGCAATTTTAAAAGAGGAAGAGCCTGCGGCTGATAGTCTTTTAAAATAAGCACCGTTGAGAGTGCGCCATCCAGTTCTAGCAAAGGAGCTAAATACTGAGGACGCGCCTTATTATAATCTGAGGCAAAGGCCTTGAGGGTTTCATCCTTACTGTTACCAATACGCATGGTGAGACTTTTAGAAAGCACGCTCACCGCTTTTATCTGTTGGTTGAGAAGGGGCAGATCAGCCGAGAGATCAATTTCGCGCAGACGCTCCAGCAGTTCATCTACCTTATCCAAATATTTATAGGACTTTTGAAATTCTTGGCGCACTGCGTTGACATGATCTTGGAAAAAGTGGTAGGTCTGCTCAATTTGGCGGTTAAAGTCCTGCTCCTTTAAGTAAGGAGATAAAAAGGTTTGAGTCTGCTGTTCAAAATCTTCTTCATAGCTTTTTAAAAAAATCTCCTCCAACCACTGGCTAGGATTGGCTGTTGACTGGCTAAAGTTATGGACGGCATAGACTGCTGCCCGAAAACCACTGGAGTCCTTACGATTCCCCGTAAAATTGCGAACAGTCTGCTTGAAAAGATCGCTATCAGCTCCCGTTATATAACTGTCGAAGAGATCTGCATAGACGTCATTTTTCAAAATATCTTGCTCGCTTTTGTCCTGCATAATCCGAAAATTAGGAGAGATTCCCAGACTATAGCCATAAGTATTGACCAACTTTTGCGTGAAGGCATCCATGGTCCCAATATCGGCATTTTGTAGGTCGGTCAGCTGAGCAGACAAATGCTGCTTAAGCTCCAGATTATTTGTTTTGGCAATTTCCTTAATCAGCTTGGCTTCAATCCGCTCTTTGAGCTCACCAGCCGCCTTAACAGTGAAGGTCGAAATGAACAGTTCAGTAATCTTGACGCCTCTCTTTAGACTATCAATAATACGCTCAACCATGACAAAGGTTTTACCCGAGCCAGCAGATGCCGAAACAAGGATATTGGTCGAATTGCTGTAGATAGCTTCAATTTGCTCAGAGGTTCTGGGCAAACGATCTTCCTTTTTGCTGTTGATTGATTCTTGCGTTTTCAACTCTTCAATCTGACTATCACTCAAAAATGGAATAGGTCTCATCAATCTTCTCCCCCTTTCATTCGGTCTAGGTAATCCTCTCGTTTGCCCTTGAGGAGCCGTCGAGCATATTTCATGTGCAGATCCGCTTCAAAGCCCGTAATGTTTTTCAATTGTTCCCCCTGAACTGAGCGACCATCCTTGGTATAGGGATTGATAGCGAACCGTCCCGATAGTATCGTTTGAGCTGCTTCTTGGTAAAGGCGTTTTGTGTAATCCAGCATAAGCTCTAATTCTTGCTGGCTAAAATTATTTGTCTTACTGGTATTGTAATACTTATTTAGATGTTTTGCTTCTTCAGCATTGTAGAGACCCTGGTATTTGAAGGATTTGGTCATGTTTTGAGCAGCATCATCCAAACTTGCCAAGTCCTTAAGTTTTAATTCTGGATCCTGCATATGCAGGTACATAGCACCAAATATGGGAGCTTGGTAATCAGCTGGCATCCGCTCCTGCAGGGCTAGCATATAGGTCAGGAGCTGTGGACTTAAGCCATTATAAAAATCACCCAGATTGAATTTCTGATCTCCCGATTTATAATCAACAACTCCTAGACTATCTGAAAAACGCAGCTGATCCACTCGATCAATCTGACCGCGAATCTCTAACTTGCGCTGGTCACTAATAGACAGTTGATAAGCGAAATTAAGTTCTAAGGCCTTGGACCCACTAGGTATTTGTTGCCAATCGCTTGTCCCTAGATAGTGTTTAGCGCTAGCCTTATCCAACACCTGCACATTGTCATTGTTTTTCAGAATTATCGCAGTACTGCGGGCGATATCCAAAAGAATATCCTGTGTCAGACACCCTTCCTGATCCGAATGATAGAGGGTTTGATAAAGGTCACCTCGACTAACTTCGTCAATGGCGCGCTCCAGTCTACTGTCAAAATCTTCTGTCTGATCTTCTGCCATAACTTTCTCAAAAATTTTATGGAGATATACCCCATGATTACGAAAGTCTGGATGAACTGAATCCTCCTCCTCCAAACGCAGGACATGGCGCAGAAAATAAGCGTATTGATTGTTATAAAAGCTCATTAGACTAGAAGCAGACAGCCGCAAGGGCTGATTGCTAGGATAAAGAATAGCCAAAGTATTTGGTGACAAGGGCTCAATCTTAAGGTCATTGTTGATGATTGGGATCTCAATCTGACCTTGGTCTAACTTTTGGCGTAAACGACGAACCATAACTGACCAGAAAGTCTGTTCCTCCTGATCCAAATCCGCTGCTTCTGCCAAGTGGTTGGCCTCAATCAAGCGCGAAAGTAGAGCCTTGTAAGTTCCCAAATCATCAGCTGTCACATCAAAAGAGGCAGCCCGCTTACTGATAGGTTCTATTCCTAAATCTAACAGTTCTTGCAGGTAGGGAGAGGGCTTGTCTTCATTCTCATTAACAATCTGAGGAGCAGACAAGACCAGCTCATCGGTTGCTGAATTCAAAAGGGAAATCAGGGCTGAATGATTCTTCTTAACATTTTCCTGATCGGCAAGTTCAAAAAAGCCTTGACCAGTCAACTTTTCATTCAGTTGGCTGCGCTCATTGTCAGTAATCAAGCTGCTGTTTTTATGAAGACGGGGAAAATTACCAGCGCTCAAACCGATAGCAAAAACATAACGATTGGTGTGGGGTTCAATCAGCTCGTAGTCTTTGATTGTCACAACATCTACAGTTGCTGGTACCAGTCGGTAGTTGCTGGCCTGCATGCCTGTCTGCAAAAGAGCGAGAAAATCATCGATTTTGAGCTTCTCATCACCAAAAATTTCGTAGATTTCCTGCAAAAGGTCGCTCAGAGTCTTCCAGACTTCCCCCTCTTTTTCGATAGCCAACTCTGAGCGTCCCTGAGTCAGCTGGGTCATGTTTTCAGCCAGCTTAATGGTTTCTAAGAAAGGCAAAAATTTATTGGACACTAGGTTTTGGCCTAGCTGACCTCGACTTTTAAAAAGCTCTGTCAAGGGCTCTATAATTGATTGGCGAGTACGATTAATCTGCTCCAAGTCATATTTATAGCGAGCTTGACCGGCTCCATCCACTCCCTGCTGGATATTAGCCGTAAAATCTCGACTGAACTTACTTCGTCCTTTGATATCAGCGTACTTAACATATTGCTCAAACTTGTCGATCTCATATTCCGACAAGTCCTTAAACAAGCCCGATTTAACAAGATTTAAGACGTCCTCAGCTCGAAAGTTATAACGCTTAATTCGCGCTAAGCTCTCAACAAAATTGACAAGAGGATGGTGACTCATCGCTTCAGCTTTGCCAAAATAGTAGGGAATATCATATTTATCGAAAATCTTACCAATCTGGAGCTGGTAGGCCTCCACATCACCCAAAAGCACCAAAATATCCTTATAACGAACACCTTGTTGTAATTTTTGACGAATAGCCTTGGCCACATGCTCTACTTCTTCTTTTTGATTGACTACATCCCAGATTGCAATAGCTTTTTTATCTGCTGCAGATAGTTGAGGCAGTTGATTGGAAAAGTCATGCCGTGCCTCTAGGGCATTTGATAGATGGGCAAGAGCATCATCTTTTTTCTGCCCAATCCATTCAGCTTTGACCTTAAACTTTTGTCCTAACCCGAGCAGGAATTCAACATTAGCCTGATAGAGATTTCCCCCTAAAAAACTAGCTCGGTAAGCCTTGGGACTGGCATAAGTCCCGATAAGAATCTCTGCCCCCTTATTATGCAAGGCAGTAATCAGTGCTTCTTCTTCGGCGGAAAATCGACTGAAGCCATCGACAATCAGGACTAGTTTTTTCAACTCCCGATCTAGCTGACCTTCTTCAACATGCGCCAGAAATTGGGTAATCTTGGTCTGCGATTCAAAATTTTCCTCTTGCAAGACTTGATAAAAGGCGCTAAAAATGGTCAGTAAATCCTGATATTTGAAATCAGACTCCAATTTATCCAAATCAAAAATGGTCAAATTGGAGCGCTGGAGTTCCTGATAAAGCTCCACCAACTGCTTAATGAAATTAGGATCTTTTCTGAGACTGCCATAAAGTTTGAGCTGCCCCTCTTCTAATTGAGAAAGGACACGGAAAAAAATCATACTCAGACCAGTCTCCGTCAATGGTTTTTTATCTGAGATATCATTGAGGACAAAATAACGTGCCATCTGGGCAAAGCGGGTGATCGTAATCGCAAAGGAAGCCCCTTCTGGCAGGCGTTCCAGCACACGACGTTCCTTTTCAAAAGATAGGGAATTGGGCGCAATATAAAAGACCCGATGTCCTGCTCTAGCATAGTCGGCTGCCAAATTTGCTAATTGATCTGTTAAATGATTCCGAATATCGGTATAAAGTAATCGCATCAAAGCCCCCCTAGCCCATTAACTATCTTTTATTATAGCATAGAAAAGGACTTAGAAAAAATTCCTAGCTATCTAATCTTGCAAGCAAAAAAGAAAGAGGATTGACTCCTCTAATAAGCAATCTCCTTTCCAATCTTTTGATCTTAAATTATCCATACTTTATTCAAAGAAGGCATAGTAGTCATTCAAAGTCATTTGAGCTTTGGCAGTTTCATCCAAGTCTTTGATGATTTTACCCTCCTTCATGACAATCAGACGGTTGCCATATTTGAGGGCGTCCTCCATGTGATGAGTGATCATGAGACTAGTCAGGTGATCCCGCTCGATAATCTTATCAGTCAGCTCCATCAGCGACTGACTGGTTTTAGGATCCAACGCTGCTGTATGTTCATCTAATAATAAGAGATCAGGACGCTTAACGGTTGCCATTAAAAGGCTGAGAGCTTGACGTTGACCACCTGATAGGAAACCTGTCGGAGTCTCTAAATGGTTTTCCAGGCCATTGCCAATCTGCTCAACCAGCCCTTGAAATTCCTTACGGAAGTTATGAATGCGACGTGGTGTTAGACCGCGACTTTCTCCACGATATTTGGCTACCAAAAGATTCTCAGCAACCGTCATACGAGGAGCTGTCCCCATCTTGGGATCCTGAAAGACACGCGCCAGATATTTGGCCCGTTTTTGAGCGGGGAGATGGGTCACATCATCACCCATGATAGAGATACTACCGCTAGTTAACATCAAGGTTCCTGCAATCACATTAAAAAGGGTGGATTTACCGGCACCATTGCCACCCAGAATAGTCAAAAAATCGTGCTCATAGATATTCAGGCTTATATCGTCCAAAATGACTTTGACATCATCATAGCCATTATTAACAGCGACCGTAGCATTTTTTAGTTCTACAATTTTTGTCATCGTGTTAACCTAACCCCCTTAAAGAATTTTTCTTTGAGTCTTGGCACAATCAGGAAAATGGCCAAAATCAAGGCACTGAAAAGCTTGAGGTAATTGGTGTTGAAACCAAGTGCTACCACCGCCCAGATCAGAATTTGATAGAGAACTGACCCAATCATAATAGCCAAAAAGCGCTCCAACATTGTCAGATTAGCAAACATAACCTCACCGATGATAATGCTGGCCAGACCGATGACGATAACCCCGATGCCCTTTGAGACATCCGCATAACCATCCTGTTGACTGACCAAGGCCCCTGCTAAGGCGATAATACCATTTGATACAACTAGACCCATCAGTTCCATATTATCCGTGTTAATCCCAAAACTACGGGCCATTTCGCGATTATCCCCAGTTGCAATATAAGCCTGTCCTAAACGGGTATTGAGGAAGAAAATAATCAGGGTAATAACCAAGATCACCACAATAACACCCAGCAGCAAGAGGTTGAGGTTCTTGCTAAAAGGCAGGTAATCCTGCAAGAGTTTATGATTGAGCAGTCCTAAATTTGAGCGACCCATAATCATCAGCATAACTGAGTTGCAGGAGGTCATAACCAAAATCCCTGCTAGTATGGTTGGAATCTTGCCCCTAGTATAGAGCAATCCTGTCGCAAAACCGGCTAAACAGCCCGAACCGACAGCGACCAATGTTGCCAAGAGAGGATTGACTCCTTGAGTAATTAGGGTGACAGCTACTGCTCCCCCTAGTGGGAAGCTCCCTTCTGTCGTCATATCAGGAAAATCTAAAATCCTGAAAGTCAGGTAAATCCCAATTCCCAGAATAGCCCATAAGAGCCCTTGTGAAATCGTTGAAATCATCAATATCTCCTTATTATTCTTAGTAGCTGGCTTGTTGCCAGTATCTCTTTACTTCTTAATGACGAGGCCAGACTTATTGGCCTCTTTCAATATAGAATCCGGTATTGAAATACCAAGTTTATCAGCAACCGAGAGGTTGACCGCTGGACTACCAGTATCAACTACCTTAACAGGCACATCAGCCACCTTTTTCCCTTGGAGAATTTGTCCAGCAATTTTTCCGGTTTCAACCCCTAGCTGGTACTGACTTTGATAAACCGAAGCCAAACCACCTTCTTTAAGCATAGTGTCCACACTTGGATAAATTGGTAGTTTATTGGCCTGCGCAATTGATGCAACTGTCGTGAAAGCACTAGCAATAGTATTGTCCTGAGGAATCCAGAGAGCACCCACTTCTTTGGAAAGCACATTCATTGTTGTAGTGATTTCATTGGTTGAAGGCACTGCATAAATTTTAACGTCCAAGCCGGCAGCCTTGGCCGATTTGCTGAAACCTTCTACCTGAGATACCGAATTATCTTCACTGCTTGCATAGAGTATACCAACTGTCTTAGTATTAGGCGTTAGGGTCCTAATCAAATCCACTGTTTGGTCAATAGGAATCTGATTTGACGTCCCCGTAACATTGCCCTCGGGCCGCTTCAGATTAGTGACTAATTTAGCACCAACAGGATCACTGATGGCCCCCATGACAACCGGTGTATCGGATGTCGCATTGGCCAGTCCTTGAGCTGCTGGTGTCGCAATCCCAATCAAAACATCATTGTCGCCGTCAGCTAATTGCTTGCTCATGGTTGAAATCTTCGACTGATCACCTTCGGCATTTAGAAACTGTATCTCGATCTTATTGCCAGAATAGCCTTCCTTGGCTAGTTCATCCTTAATGCCATGATAGATATCATCCAAAGCTTCATGTGTCACATATTGAAGCACACCGACCTTGACAACTCGCTTGTCCTTTGGCGAACCATCAATGTTGAGTTCATCATGAATAACTAAACCCACTGTAAAAAGAGCCAAGAGGGACAGAACTGCCCACAGACGCTTATTGCTCATGTAAAACCTCCCAAAAGTTATAATAACGAAAAATAAATAAGAGAAATGAGAAAATCTGAATAAGACCAAACGAAAAAACCTCACACTCCAAAAGGAGTGTGAGGGCGTAGTCCACGCGGTGCCACCTCAATTAAAGGGACTGAATCCCTTTATCTCTGTCGTCTAACAACGATTAGCAAGGTAAGGTATGCTAAACCCGAGGAGTATGTGTTATCCCCATCTCTCATCACCTAGCTGAGCTAGGTCAACAGTCCAATTTCAGAATCGCCTGACTACTTGTTCCCAGTAACCACAAGCTCCCTAAAAGTCACAACGTCTTACTTTTTCTGTTAGCTTTATTATACACTTTTTGAAAACCTTGTCAATGAGAATTTTCGATGACTTTACACCTAATTATTGAAGCTTGGATAACTGATTGGCTTTAACTTCTATCCTTTGGAATCAAATGACCATCCGAATATGACTGCTGCCGTCAGGGGTCTTATCAATAAGGAGCTGTTGCTGGATATTATCCTTCATTTCCTTGACATGGCTGATGACACCAACCATACGGTTTTGACCAATCTGCTCTAATACTGCAATGGCCTTGTCTAAAGTGTCCTCATCCAGCGATCCAAATCCCTCATCAATGAAGAGGGTCTCGACCAGAGCACCGTTGCTGGTATTTTGAACGACTTCGGATAGGGACAAAGCGATAGCCAAAGAAGCGATGAAGGTCTCACCACCTGATAGAGAACTGGCTGGCAGTTCCTTATTACTGGCTCTATCGTAGATATTGATATCCAGTCCCGATTGGCTGTTGCCCGACTGCTCTTTTGAAATTAAAAATTCAAACTGCTGATTACTCAAGAGTCCAATATAATGATCATTGGCATAATTCAAGACTTCTTCCAAATATTCCTGCATCACATAGGTCTCCAGCTTAATACGTTGGCTGCCTGACTCAGTACCACTGATGATGTTTTTAAGAGAGGTTAATTGATTAAAACTTTGGAAGTGCTGACCCGCATTAACAGTGATTTCTTGAATCTGAGTGACTAACTGGTGAAGTTGTTGGGAGCGATAGTCGCTGCGTGTTTGCTCCTGTTCAGCCTGAATCAGACCATCATCTGCTGCTTTTTTTTGGATCAAAATAGTCTCTAAATCTGGTTGAGCCTGACCTTCTAGATCCTTGAAGCTAGCTAGCCTTTCCTCTAAGAAAATCTGTCTTTCATCATACTGGCTCAACCATTGCTGCAACTGGTCACGTTCTCCCATTCGAACAGCCCCGATCCATCCCTCTAACTCCTGACGGCTGTGAGTCAAAGCGGAATCCGCTTCCAGAGCGCTTGTCAACTGTTTCTCTAAATCTGTCAACTCAGACTGTTCCTTCTGAAGATGGTCGTCTTCTGTCTCTAGGCGACCCTGCAGGCTAGAAATGTCCTCCTTATGCTCAGCGACCTGTCTTTGACTGTTTTCCAATTCCTGCCTAAATTGCTGATAAGCTTGTTTAATCTGTTTAATCTGCTTCTTGTAATAAGAAGCTGGTTCTAAGTCAGGAAAGCGTTCTTGCAGGTTTTGAATGACTTTCTGATTAATGCCGATCTGACCTTCCAATCTGTATTTTCTGTTAGCCAGCTCTTGCTCCTTAGTCGTCAGTTGACTCAAACTATCAGCCAGTTGCTCAAGGTCTTGTTTTTCTTGTTCAGCTTTTTTATGCAAGTCAGCATCTTGTTCTTTCAAGGTCTGATAGACTTCTTGTCCTAGTTGGTCTGAGTAGACTTCTGTCCAAGTAAGATCAGGTAGTTTGGCCGCCGCTAAATCCTGCAAATTTCGATAGACCATTGCCAGCTGCTCCTGCAATTCTATCTCTTCCTGCTGTCTGGCAGCCCTGTCTGCTCTCAGCTGCTCTTGACTAAACTGAATAGCATGAAGCTCCTGCTGTTTCTGATAATGTTGATTTTCTAAATCCTCCACCGCTTGAATAACCATTTTGAACTGGTCTTGTTTAACTTGAGCCGTTTCAACTACCGGATGATCCAAGGAACCACAGACAGGACATGCCTCTCCTTCCGACAATTCTGCCTGAAGTTGAACAATCATCAGTTTGAGCTGATCTTGTTTTTTGATCTTTAAATCTGCTGCCAGTTTCTCAAATGCTGACTCTACTTGCTCACGCTCAGTAGTTGCCTGTGCCAATTTTAGGTCTAGTTCCTGCAAACTAGCATTAGAAGCTCTTAAATTTGCTAGGCAACTATGGAGTTTATCCTTGACTAGATCTTGGACTACACGAAGCAATTCTCGACTATCTTCTAGTTGCTGAGAGTTAAGCCTGTTCGCTTCAAGCGCCTCTCGTTGCTGCTCTAAGGAAGCTTTTTGCTCTTGCAGATTCTTTAAATTTTCCTGAATCTCAAAATATTCTTCTTGATCAGCCCGCTGAGCTTGCTCTTGTTTGACCAGCTCTTCAGCACTATGGAGTTGCAGGTTTAAAACTTGAAGAGACTGATAACGTTCCTCGTGCTGAGCTTGTTCTTTTTCTAAAATTGCCAGTTTGTCTTCCAAAGGTTGGAGCTCTTCTTTTTTGATACCAACTTGCTCCTGCAATTTGGCAAAGGAAAGCTGGAGCTGGGAGATAGATGTTCGCTTAGCATTTTCCTTATCGACCAAATCAGCTAGATCTCTCGCAAAAGTGAACTCTTTTAACGCTTGTCTCTTACTTTGATAGAGGTCTCTCTTATCTAGGATTTCTGTCTGATATTTTAGCTGGCTCTCAGCACGCTCTTGCAATCTTGCAGTCAGACTCTGCGCTTCCTGATAGACCTTATCAGCTTGATTAGCTCTTTTTTTAGCTTCTGCTTGCGTGAGTTTGTCCTGTTTTGCCACCTCTTGCTGCTTGCTCAAAAAATCTTGTGCTCGTTTAAGATTTTCCTCATCGGACTGACCTTCAAAAGCCTGACGCTCTTCTTGTGTCCATATCTGGCTTGTAAATTGATTAGCTAGATTGGTCCTGAAAACTTCCTGTTTTTTATTAGCTGCCTGCCATTTTTCAATCAGGCGTTTTTCAAAACTTTCAAAAATCTGGGTCCCAAAAATTTTCCGTAAAATCGGAATCTTATCCTTGGTAGAAGACTTGAGAAATTGACTAAATTGATACTGAGGCAGTAAGATAATCTGTTTAAATTGAACTGCTGTCAGCTGTAAAAGAGCCTCGACAGCCTGAGTGGTCTCCTTGGCTTTGCCAGCCAGCTTATCAAGCTCCAGACCACCGACGCTATCAACCACTGTCAAACTAGCGGTAGCAGTTCCAATTCCCTTGCCACGTTCGATTTTCTTCCTAGGTTTCAAGTCCAGCTCACGCTTGACTCGATAGAGCTGATTATGATGCTCAAAATAAAAAGTAACTTTTGTTTTGGGATCTTGAAAATCAGCAAAGGTCGAACGCAATTCATTGACCTGCTTATCGCTTGAAGTTTCATCATAGAGCGCATAAGTCATAGCGTCAAAAATACTGGATTTCCCTGCCCCTGTCCGTCCGCTAATTAAAAAGAGGGAACTCTCGTCTAAGGCTGAAAAATCAATGCCAGCCTCGCGGTAAGGGCCAAAATTAGTCATTTCTAAACGAATTGGTTTCATTAGTTCTCCTCCTTGATCTCACTCAGAAGCTCTGTGATCACTTCTTTTTGATAATCTGACAGGTTCTGTCCACCGGTCATTTCTTGGAAAAAATTTGCAATTAAAACATCATCGGATAGATCAGAACCTTTCTGACTAATCTTAACCTTTCTGCTAACCTCACGAGGATTGGTTTCACGGATACGCAGATCAACAATCTCCTCTCCATAAATCTCCTCTAACTGCGCTCGAATGTTAATCCCTTCGAGTTCTTTGCGATCTTCAACTAAAATCTCAAAGGCAAAGCGTACTTGGTGTCTCGGATATTGATTATAAAAATCCTTGGAAATCAGGGTCTGATAAGGTGCCTCCAAGACTAAAAAATCCTTGTAGACTGGCAATGGAATAAAGGTTTTTTCGAAACTCTCAGCAGAAATTTCCAAAAGGTAGCCCCCTTTGATGTCTCCGCGTTTAGCCTCATCCTTGTTAAAGATCAAAGGACTGCCACTGTAAGCAATTTTTTCTGTCGGACTAGCAAAGCGGGTATGAATATGTCCCAAGGCCACATAGTCAAAATCCTCGAAAAGATCGCTAGTTAGTGTCGTAAGACCACCAACGGTGCGGGTAGTTTCGGACAGCATCTGTTCTCTCAAGGCGTCATCGTCCTTTCCCTTGGCAACTGCAAAATGTGTCACTAAAATATGAGCCTTATCCGGTTTAAACAGCGGTTTCATATCAGTTACGATCCGTTCAATCGCCTGTTTGATATCACGAATATCCTTGTCTTGATAATAAATTCGAGCATCAATTGGGTCGATAAAGGGCAAGAGAAAAATCTGAGCCTCATCAGTCTCTACAGGCTGAAAGGCGTCATCTAGACGGGAGACTAGGTGGAAATGCTGGCGCTTGAAAAATTCCTGACCGAATTGCAGACGTTTGGCGCTGTCATGGTTACCTGTAATCGCATAAACCGGTATCTGATTTTCAAACAAGAGCTGAGTTAAGGTCTCATCAAAGAGCTTAACAGCCTCTACTGGCGGCATGCCTCGATCGTAAAGATCACCAGCAATAATGACACCATCAACAGCCTCGCGCTTAGCGATACTAATGATTTCATTTAACATAAAATTCTGATCAGCCAGCAGGCTAATCCCATTATTATTGAGCTGACGGCCAATATGCCAGTCCGCTGTATGCAAGAGTTTCATTGGGTCTCCTAAAGAATCTATACTAGTTTTATTATAGCATTTTTCCCAAATACGAGATTGAAAAACCAGATACTAATCACTATAGCTAGGAGCAAGACTCACCCGATCTAATTTGTACTTAAAGCCCATTATTGTAACAGAGTTCAGTTTTTTCTTTGCTTTATATGCTATAATAAATATAGTTATTCTCGAAAAAGAAGGAGGAAACCATGTCTTTTGATGGCTTTTTCTTACACTACTTGACTCAGGAACTCCGCAATCAAATCCTCTACGGCCGGATTCAAAAGGTCAACCAACCCTTTGAGCATGAGTTGGTACTGAGCGTTCGTAACAATCGCCAAAATTATAAGCTGCTCCTCTCGGCTCATCCTGTTTTTGGTCGGATTCAGATCACCAAGGCTGACTTTCAAAATCCGCAAACTCCTAACACCTATACCATGATTATGCGTAAGTACTTGCAAGGGGCTGTCATTGAAGATGTCCAGCAGCTGGAGAATGACCGGATTCTGGAGCTGACCATTTCCAATAAAAATGAAATCGGAGATAGCATCAAAGTCACTCTGATTATTGAAATTATGGGCAAGCATAGCAACATTATCCTGCTTGATAAAAATGAAGGCAAGATTATTGAGTCCATCAAGCATATTGGTTTTTCTCAGAACAGTTATCGCACCATTCTCCCCGGATTTAACTACATCGATCCACCCAGGACCGATTCCAAAAATCCCTTCACCATTCCTGATGAACAGCTCTTTGAAATACTACAAACGCAGGAACTTGCTCCTAAAAATCTGCAAAAACTCTTTCAAGGCTTGGGACGCGATACCGCTCAAGAACTCTCTAATCGATTGGAGACCGACCGTCTAAAAAACTTCCGCGCCTTCTTCAATCTCCCCCTAAAACCTAATCTGACCCAAAAGAGTTTCGTGGCTGTGAACTTTAGTGACAGTAAAGAGGTTTTTGACAGCTTATCAGAGCTCATGGACTACTTCTATCAAGATAAAGCCGAACAAGATCGCGTGGCACAACAGGCTAGCGACCTCATCCACCGCGTTCAAAACGAATTGGAGAAAAATAAGAAAAAACTGGTAAAACAAGAACAGGAGCTCCATGCAACCGAAAAAGCCGAGGATTTTCGTCAAAAAGGGGAACTGTTAACAACCTATCTTAACCAAGTCCCAAATGACCAAGATACTGTCGAGCTGGACAATTACTATACTAATGAAAAACTGACAATTGCTCTTGATGTCAGCCTCAGTCCTAGCCAAAATGCTCAGCGCTATTTCAAAAAATACCAAAAGCTCAAAGAGGCCGTCAAACACCTCAAAGGGCTGATTGAAGAAACCAAGCAGACCATCAGCTATTTTGAAAGCGTGGAGTTAGCCCTTTCCCAAGCCTCCTTGGATGAGGTCGCTGAAATCCGTGAAGAATTGATTGAAACTGGCTTTATGAAACGCCGCTCAACGGACAAGCGTCACAAGCGCAAGAAACCAGAACGCTACCTAGCCAGTGATGCTCAGACCATCATCATGGTCGGGCGCAATAACTTGCAAAATGAAGAACTGACCTTTAAAATGGCGAAAAAAGGCGAGCTCTGGTTTCACGCCAAGGACATTCCTGGTAGCCATGTTATCATCAAAAACAATTTAAATCCTTCTGATGAGGTCAAAACCGATGCGGCAGAGTTGGCGGCCTATTATTCCAAGGCCCGCCTATCCAACCTCGTCCAAGTCGATATGATTGATAATAAAAAGCTCCACAAACCTAGTGGAGCCAAGCCTGGTTTTGTCACCTATACCGGTCAAAAGACCCTGCGCGTGACCCCAGATGAAGACAAAATCCTCAAAATGAAAATCAAATAGAATTTATGACAATTTACAAGACCATTATCTTTGACCTAGATGGAACACTGACCAATCCCGAAAAAGGTATCACTAACAGCCTTATCTATGCTCTCAAACAGTTTGATAAGACTGTAACTGATAAAAAAGACCTCTACAAATTTATCGGACCACCGCTGAGCTATTCCTTCAAGCAATTCTGTGGCTTTTCAGATACCCAAGTTCAGGATGCTATCAATCACTACCGCTATTATTTTGCCAAAAAAGGCTGGGCTGAAAATCAGGTCCTCCCAGGAGCTACTGACTTGCTAGCTAGTTTAAAAGCTCAGCACAAACAGCTGCTCCTAGCCTCATCCAAGCCTCAACCCTTTGTTCTACAGATTCTCGACCACTTCAATCTAACAGACTACTTTGATCAGATTGCTGGGGCAACCCTCGATGACAGCCGCAGTACAAAGGCTCAAGTCATCTCCCACGTCCTTAAAAAAGCAGGGATTAACAACCCTGAGCACTGTGTTATGGTGGGCGACCGTGAACATGACATCCAAGGGGCCCATCAAAACCACCTGCCAGCAGTCGGGCTCCTTTTAGGCTTCGGCAGCCGAGAAGAACTAGAAGCGGCCGGCGCCGATGTCATTGTCAGAGACTTTGATGAGCTAAAAGCCCTCCTGCTAGTTCAATCCTAATTATCCAAAATTAATAGCCACTTACTTGATTAGGTTACAGATAAAAATCTATTATAACCCGTCAAACAAGAAGGCTATTTTTCCTTATCTTAGACCAATTAAAAGTCTTCAAGGAAATTTTATGAAGTTAAAGGTCTACCAGGTCCTTATCCTCTCTTAGCTAATGGATCCATCCTTGTCACCGATATAGCCTTTATTATTGATGAGATTATCCATTTACTTTCTCTTAAAAAATTAAACGAAATCAGCCACTATTGACCTAGCACAAAGAAGGAGATATTATGGAAAATAATCCAAGAATTTTATCTTCATCAACATTCTACAGGCTATCACTGGAGGAATAACCTCCCTCCTACCCCTTATTGATAATTTATTAACGCCTCTTCTTGACCTTGTCATGACAGTTGATTAGGTTTTCCGCTACACTTGCCTAGCAAGGGATAAAAGAACCCTTTCGTCATTCTGGTAAAGCTAGAGCAAAACAAAAAGGCAGGACTTTGGCACTGCACCCACATAATGGGACAGAAGAAAAACACATTTATGCGGCCAGTTTTCTGTACTCTACAGGAG
>NZ_JBHSAC010000030.1:0-6860 GCF_042649885.1 Streptococcus dentapri
TAGTATACTCCTAAACAGAGCAAAAAGCTCTTAGAAATGCAATTCCAAGAGCTTTGTCTTCAGTCTGAGGCTGGAACTTTTGTTCCAGCCTATTTATATCTATAAAAAATGATTTAGCGTAAAGCTATTAAGATGACAGTTACGATATAAAAAAGAGCTGTCAACAGGTATCCCATCCGCCAAAATAGTTTAAAGAAACGCTTATAAGAAAAAACTTTGACACTATTGCGAGTGCGGTAGATGATAAAGAAACAAGTTGCGATAGCTAGCAGACACATCATCAGTAAATATTGAGGGAGAAAACTGTGAGTAAAGTAGATGCCTGAATAATGGATAATGGCCCAGGCTAAAAAAGGCAGGGATAGGTCCGGAAATTTTATACTAAAGCGCTTGAGATCAAAATACCGAACCAGTGATTGCGCCAAAAAGGGGACTAGAAAAAAGTACAAGAATGCTAGAAGGTATATCATGTTTCTATTGTACCTTCAAAATCCTAATTTGTAAATATTTTGAGAGGATTGCTAATAAAGAATTACTGGCTCTCTAAGAAATATAGCCATTAGTTTTTGTTAGCGCTTACAAAAATGTGATATGATGAACTAACAAAATAATATACCGTAGAAAGGATGATTGAAATGGTAGAAGAAACTCGTGTTGTTATTGTAACTGGTGGAGGTCGCGGTATTGGTAAAGAGATTGTTAAGCAATTAGCAGCAGATGGTTACGCTCTTGTGGTAGCTGATTTAGATGCTGATGCGGCCAAAGCGGCTGCGGATGAATTGCTGGCTAAGGGGTTTAAAGCAGTCAGTGTCCAAGGAGATGTGGCTAAGAAAGAAGCTCATGAAAACTTTGTTAAAGCTGCCGTAGATAATTTCGGTCGCTTGGATACCTACATCAACAATGCCGGTATTGCTCAGGTCAAGACCTTACAAGAGGAGACTCCTGAGGATATGGAAAAAATTTATGGAGTCAATGTTTTTGGTACCTTATATGGTATTCAGGCAGCGGCAGCACAGTTCTGCAAGCAAGATGATGGTGATAAGATTCGTAAGATTATTAATGCGTCAAGTATTGCTGGTCACGTTGCTTTTGATCTGTTGGGTGCTTATTCATCAACAAAATTTGCCGTTCGTGGTCTGACACAAGCTGCCGCTAAAGAATTAGGCAAAGATCATATCACTGTCAATGCTTACTGCCCGGGTATCGTTGGCACGGACATGTGGGATTTGATCGATAAGAAGATGGTTGAAGAAAAGGGTGGTTATAAGGGACAATATCTGAAACAATATTCTAAGCTCATTACTCTAGGACGTGTACAAACGCCTGCAGATGTGGCTGATTATGTTTCTTACTTGGCTTCTCCTAAGTCTGATTACATGACTGGATAGGCTGTCCAAATCGATGGAGGCATCCAATTCATCTAAGCTTCTAAATTGCCATAATATATTAGAAAAATTATCTCAAGAAATCTAGAAAAAATCTTGCATCTCCAGATTATTTCGGTATAATAGATAAGGTATGTATTTTGCATACTTGTGGGAGGTAAAAATCTGAAATTACCGAGAGAACCACAGTAGGAGGATTTTTATATCATGGTTAAAAAAGTCGAAAATATCGTAAAACTTCAAATTCCTGCCGGTAAAGCTACTCCAGCTCCACCCGTTGGACCAGCCCTTGGTCAAGCAGGAATCAATATTATGGGATTCACAAAAGAGTTTAACGCTCGTACAGCTGATCAAGCTGGTATGCTTATCCCAGTTGTTATCTCAGTGTATGAAGATAAATCATTTGATTTCGTCACTAAGACACCACCAGCTGCTGTTCTTTTGAAAAAAGCTGCCGGTGTTGAAAAAGGATCTGGTGAACCTAATAAAACTAAGGTTGCTTCAGTAACACGTGCGCAAGTACAAGAAATTGCTGAAACTAAAATGCCAGATTTGAATGCTGCAAATCTTGAATCTGCTATACGTATGATTGAAGGAACTGCTCGTTCAATGGGATTCACTGTTACTGACTGACTGTAACAGAATCCATAACCCGCAACTTCATCAGACTTCGATGAGTGACGTGGGAGATGAAAGTCGATATGACCACATTACACAAGGAGAATTTATAACATGGCTAAAAAAAGCAAACAACTGCGTGCTGCTCTTGAAAAAGTTGATAGCACAAAAGCATACAGCGTTGAGGAAGCTGTAGCACTTACAAAGGAAACAAACTTTGCAAAATTTGATGCAACTGTAGAAGTTGCTTACAACTTGAATATTGACGTTAAGAAAGCAGACCAACAAATCCGTGGCGCTATGGTCTTGCCAAATGGTACTGGTAAGACACAACGCGTACTTGTATTTGCTCGTGGTGCTAAAGCTGAAGAAGCTAAAGAAGCTGGTGCAGACTTTGTTGGTGAAGATGACCTTGTTCAAAAAATTAACGATGGTTGGTTGGATTTTGATGTTGTTATCGCAACACCAGATATGATGGCAATTGTTGGACGTCTTGGACGTGTGCTCGGTCCTCGTAACCTTATGCCAAACCCTAAAACTGGTACTGTAACTATGGATGTTGCAAAAGCCGTTGAAGAGTCTAAAGGCGGCAAAATTACTTATCGTGCCGATAAGGCTGGTAATGTTCAAGCTATCATTGGTAAGGTTTCATTTGATACTGACAAATTGGTTGAAAACTTCAAAGCCTTCAACGATGTGATTGTTAAAGCAAAGCCATCTACTGCTAAGGGCACTTACATCACAAATCTTTCAATTACAACAACACAAGGTGTTGGCATCAAGGTTGATGTAAATTCATTATAAGAATATAAAGAGGTTTGGGAAAAGTTCTCAGCCTTTTTTATTATACAAACTCTTTATAACGGTTTGACGCAGTGGTTGGTAACTCAGTGTCTTAGTTTTTAGGTTGCCTCTCTTATAGTTTGAGAGACTGCCGAGGTGATTAAGGACTAACTTCATATGATCGAGCAAGAGTTGTTTGAGGGCGTATTGAGACAGTTGTCTGAGGAATGATGGTTTATCCAATGTGAAGAGGTAACTGTTTCTGTATAGATTTTATAAATTGCTAGTATAAGATAGGTCTAAACGTCATCGATGTTTGGTCAGTGAAGCTAGCATGAGTCCATTGGTGAAATATAGTTCTTGTGGCTAGTTTAATTGCTCGTGCTGTTTCCATCCTTAAAAAAACAAGCTACAAAGATATTTATGTGCTAAAAAATGGCTTAGATTACTGGAATGGTGAGATAAAATAATTTTTTAGCTGCTACACTTTAGAATAGCTCCTTGACATTAAGGAGTTTTTTTATTGTATAAATACCGTAAAAAATAAATTAAAAGAGCAATAAATGTAATAATTGTGATATAATTACTTTGTTTGATGAATAAAACGGTCTCTGAAAAAGTATTATATACAAATAGAAGTTTTATTTATCTTTTTATAATATTTTAGATGATAAAGGAGTTTCTATGGAACGGAAAGTGGGCGAACGTCAACGTTTTTCCATTCGAAAGATGAAAAAAATTGGAGCAGGTTCAGTCTTACTGGGCATGACTTTTTTAATGCTTACACTTACAAATAATATCAGTGCTGATGAAGCAAATGTGCAAGCTAATCCAGAAACAACTGCGGCATCAACAGAGAAAAATCAGCTTCAAGAAACAAGTGAGGAAGCAAGTTCGGCAACCTCTGCGGCTTCAAATACTTCTGCTGACTCAGCTGATAAAACTGAATCTCAGAAAAGAACTGTAACAATTACTTACAGTATTGTTTATGTTGACGATTTAGGGAACGAAGTTTATCGTCTTCAAAAGTCAACCATTGTTGAAGCAGATGGAACAAGTCCGGCAACAGCAACTGTTACTGAGAGTGCAAATGAAATGTCAGCTGGGGCACTCAGCAACTATCAGCTGAGCGGAACAAGTTCGGTAACTCAGACTCTTACGGAAGGTGCTGATAATACGATAACCTTCAGTGTTTCTGCTAAAGAAGAAACTTCCACCTCCCGGAGTACTTCCAGTGCAGTTTCTTCAGAAGCCACTGTCAGCGCAGCGGCTTCGGCTGATATAAGTGAGCCAGCTGCTGCTGACCCGAGTGAACCTGAAGAAGCAGATGACGTCACAGATACAGATGTAACAGAAGTCAATTTCTATAGTGAAGGAAAAAAAGTTTCTACCCAATATGTAAAATCTGGGGACAAGCTGTCTGAACCAAATGTTCCAGTGTATGGGAATAAGGCTTTTATCGGATGGTTTGATGGCAACAATCAAATTGATTTTAATCAGGTCACTTCCTTTGAACCAGGAACAATTGTCAATATTGAGGCTCATTTCTCAGATACGGTTCGCGTAACCTTTAAAAATGATGCTGGTGTTGTTGTTAAGGTAAAGGAAATACCTGCCAATTCAACGGTCTCACCTGCAGATGTTATTATCGTAGCACCAAAAGATTCTTATGTTTTTTCTCATTGGTCTGACACTCCAAATGGAGCTGCTTTTGACTTTAATCAGCCAATTTCTACTGATTTGACCCTCCATGCGGTCATTGTCAATCAAAAGACAGTCACCTTTGATTCTAACGGTGGAACATCGGTTAATAATGTCTATGTAAACTCAGGTTCTCTGGCTGATAATGTTGGACAGCTTCCAACTCCAACACGGCAGGGATACACCTTGGATGGCTGGATTGATACCAAAACAGGCACATTTGTTGATACGAGTGCTGAAGTGACACGAGATTATAATCTGAAAGCTCAATGGTTTCCCAATTCCAATACAACTTATCAAATCGTTTACTGGGGAGAAACTCCAGACGGTGTTCGAGAAGTCAACGGCCTTCGCTATACGGTATTAGATAGTCAAAGTTTAACGGGAACCACGGGATCTGTCATTAGCTACACCGATCCAGCAGCTTTGCGTGCTTTATATGAAAAATCGGCTTATCAGCCAGATGGAACGGTTACTATTGCAGGAGATGGTCAGTCTGTTCTCAATGTTTACTATGAACGCCGTAAGTTTACACTGACGGTTGTTATTGGAAGCAGCAGAACTGACTATCAAGTTAAATGGGGGGCTGAACTGACTCCCTATTTAGACAATAAGGGTGTTAGCTCATGGAGCCTTAGGATAAATGGCACCGATACCCGTTTAGCCCGTTTAAACTACCCTATGCCGGCCTACAGTACTGTAGCTACTGCTGGTATTTATAATTATACTGCACATCCGACGATTTATTACCTTGATATTGATACTGGAGAAACTTTCCGCAGTCAGGTCATTAATTCAAATGTAGGGAGCACACTTAATTTAAGCTCAGCGACGGAAGGTTACGATTTTGTTCGATTTGAAGGTCAAGCGAACGGTGTTACTCAGATAAGAATTACTGAAGCACATAATTGGAACGGCATTCGTGCTTATTTTCGTAAGAAACAGTACAGTGTTACTTTCGTGACTAATGATGACAGCATTGGTAATTTTGTTTCGACCGTAGACTATAAATCCAATGTTTTGCCTTTGGTACCAACATCGTTAACACAGTATGTGACCAAGAAAACAGATGAATATGGTGTCAACTATGTTTTTACAGGCTGGTATGATAATGCAGCTACTAGCGGTGATCCTATTGATTTTACCAATGTTAAGGTGCCAGCGGGAGGACTTATCTATTATGCTGGATGGGCTAAGGAGTATATTCCAGTAACCGTATACAAGGATACTGTCTTAAGTGATACATCAACAGAAAAAACTGTTCTTCTGGTAAGTTCAGGGGATACCATTCTTGATACAGACAATAAATATGCTCAATTAAATGCAGATGGCAGTATTCAATACGATGCTACAGGAACGCCGAAAGTTGACAGCAGTAAGACATTCTCTGGGACACTTGAAGTTAATAATAAATTCAATTTTGATGGCAGTATTTTAGAGCCAACATGGTATAAACTGGTCAATGGCCGTCTCGAGCAAGTGAATATCGAGACTGAAATCACAGAAGCAGGAATGATTTTAGTTCCTGTTTGGACTTACCCTACTAAAAAAGTCGTTTATGATGCGAATGGAGGCAGCAATCCGCCGGCAACCAGTGATGTGGAATTCCAACAAAATATTAAAATTGTTGAACAAGGGGATATGACACCGCCAAATGAAAGCTTAGTCTTTGTTGGTTGGAATACTGAAGCAGATGGTACAGGAACGCGTTATACACCTAAACAAATTTTACAATTCAATCAATTTTCCGGCGATACTTTGACCCTTTACGCTCAATGGTCTAAGGATTCTAACCGCGACTATGTAGCAGTTACTTATAATCCTAATGGCGGTTCCGGAGAAATAGTAATTAAGCAATATCTTAATAATCAAGCGGTATACATTAGAAATCAAGGCTATTCAAAACCAGGTTTTCTCTTGATAGGATGGTCGACTAATCCTGATGGCCCAGAAGAATATCCTACGGGGAAGAAATTCACCGCCTCCAATATGACCCTATATGCTATTTGGACAGAGAAACTGACAGCCAATGCCAGCGAACCGAATATTTTAACGGATAAATCTCCAGTTGCAAGCAAGACAGTTGTTAAAAGTAATAAGGCAGATGCTGTCATAAGGCCTTCTCAAGCAGTAAATGGAATTTTTATTGATAGTCAAGGTAACCTGCAAGGAACTGCAAATATCACGGATTGGTCAGGAAATGATGATGAAGAGCGGCAGTTTTCTATTTCAGTGACGGTGTCCTTGACAGTTGTTCGTCCAAATGGTAATTCAACAAATGAAAGTATTGTTGTAAACGTACCGATCACGGTTCAACGTGATACGGATGGGGATGGCGATCCCGATGTGACGGACGCGGATGATGACAACGAT
>NZ_JBHSAC010000031.1:0-2336 GCF_042649885.1 Streptococcus dentapri
CTCCTGTAGAGTACAGAAAACTGGCCGCATAAATGTGTTTTTCTTCTGTCCCATTATGTGGGTGCAGTGCCTTATACCAACCAGTTTTTGTTCAATTAATTAATGCAAAAAATCCTGCTCCTAAGGGCAGGATTTTAATGATTAAATAAGAGCTTTAGTCTTCGTTTTCATCTAGTCGACGACTTCCAAGTAGTGTCAGCACCGCATAAACCACCACACCTACACCAAAGGCCATAATTCCGTAACCTTGGGATTCACCAGTTTGTGGAAGAGCAGCCTCTTTGACTGGAGCAACCTCTGCTGGTTTAGGAGCAGCTACTGTTACTGAAATAGTCTCAGTTGGTTCTTCAGGACGTGGTGTTTCTGGTTTTGGAATTTCCTCATTAGGAATTTGAGGAAATTCTGGTGTTTCTGGAACTACTGGAACCACTGGAATTGGAGCTTCTGTTGTTTCTACAACATAGTTCCTATGCCATTGTACGGTAATTTTCTCTGGCTCAGTTGGCTCTACCGGATCGTCTGCTGGTGTCGGAGGTATTGGGGCTGCACCTGGATCTTGTGGTACAGCTACGGCGGAATTGGTCGAGAACCAAATCGTTGTCGGAATATAAGGATTGTTACCACTTGCTGTAAAAGTAAATTCTTTACCTTTATAGGTCATGGCACCAGCACCATAGAAGGCTGTTTGCGAACGCGGAGTCCCATCAGCATTGATGGCATCCCATCCATCTGGCCCCTCAGCATCAAAGGTTGCCCCTTGTGACTTACGTTGGTTCTGACTGTCAGAATAAATATAGTCACCATGTAGATCAACAGATGAACCTGGAATTTTGATAAATTCATTATCACCAACCGAAACCTTTTCAATGTGATCACCAAGATCACTTGTCCAGTGATTAAGTGAAGATAGACTCATGATTGCCTTATTATCAGACATGTCAATTTCATTGTCTTCTTCATCAAAGAAACGAATCTGCATTGTAACACTCAAAGGATTTTGTTCGCCTTCTGGCGGAACTTGAGAACCAATGAAGATTGTCTTAGTTGGGTCATGATAGAGTTCAACAATAGCTGTTCCATCATGGTTAGTTGAGCTATTGAGTTTATAAGTGATGATAACCTTGCTGATCTTTTTATCACCGTATTTTGAATTGGTCAAACCTGAATAAGTAGCTGTAACTGTTTGACCAACCTTCATTTTGAACCAAGTATCTTCCGTACCAGTATAAGGATTTTCGCTCGTCAGCATAGCATCATTATAGCGATCAGTATTATAGTGTTGCAATACATCACTATCAGATGTTACTTCCTTCATCCCTTCTTTAGTGATATAGTTATCAACACCCTCAAGACTGATAACAGCTCCCGGTTCACTTTGATAAACCAAACCTTGTGACTTTTCGACACGTCCGGCACCTGTATCATTTTTAACTTGCTCCTGGTACTCTTGCCAAGCCTTTAGTTTAACATCATATTCAGCCTTTTCAACATTGTAAGCTTCAAGCGCCTTTTGGTATGCCTCATCACGTTCAGGTTTCGCTGCTAAATCCTTTTGATATTGCTCAAGCTCTTTCTTGTATCGATCAAGCTTTTCTTGTTGAGTAGTAAGTGCTTCTTGAATAGCGCTAGCTTGTTTTTGATTATCAGCATGAGCAGCATCGACAGAAGGCTGTGTTTGTACTTTTGTTTCAACTAGTTCCACTGCTTTATCTTCTGATAATCTATTTGCTTGATTGAAATCAGTAACATCAGACTTAGCTGATTCCAAATCTTGTGAAGTCACCTCAGACGTTTTTGTTATAGAACCATCCGCATTCTTCACTGTGCTGATTTCTGTAACTGTTGGATCTGTCACTGGCGTTTCTTGATTATTGTCGTTATTAGCAGCTACTTCTGAACCCTGAGCGCCTGCTTGACTCTGATCGACAGCTTGATTTTGTGCTGTTTGATCTTGTGTTGCAGCTGGCTGACTTGCCTGATTATTCGTTACATCTTCTGCTAAGACAGGACCTGTCGCAAATAAGGTCGCCAATAATAAACTACTAAAAAGCGTGTAGTTTTTACGTTTTTGTGGTGTCATTTAATTATCCTCCCAAAATAAATATAATAACAAAGCAAAACCTACAATATTTCTCTCCATGTATTGCAGTATGCTTACACCATTTGTATTGTAACATAATGTAATATAAATGTAAATTGTTTTGATTTTTAAAATCATATCCCTTTATTATATATCATATTATAAATATAGAAAAAGACCTGTTATGGCACTGCCCCCCTAACATGAGACAGAAGAAAAACACTCCTGTTGAAATCTAGTAAACTAGAAACAGGAG
>NZ_JBHSAC010000032.1:0-1056 GCF_042649885.1 Streptococcus dentapri
TTTAAATTTTCCTCAGTCTGCTGATAAAGATTCTCAACCTCCTTTCCCTGCATGGAATAGCCGTATTCACCTTGTACAAAAGCCTTGAATGTTGAACCAAGTTCAGGCAATAACCCATTACCGTTTTTATCTCCAGGCGGCTGGGTGCCTGCAACTACAATTGCAGTTTGAGAGTAATCAGTATTTCCGTTTTTATCTACTGGTGCTACTGCAATCCCTTGGGTCGTACTGTCTTTACCAGTAGTTGCAATAACTTCGTATTTTTGTCCGCCAGCTTTGATAGTGTCACCAGGTTGTTTAGTTGATGATGCTTCTTTGGTTCGACTCTGAATATCCTGCATCTGTTCATCAGTTAGTGCCATTTGCTATAACTTCCTTTCTTAATTGTTGTATTATAAACTACTTTAACATCTCTACTACCATGATTAGATTTCTTCACATCAACAAGCTGCTCTGTCTTTACTAAATACTGTATCATTTCATCTAAAATACGGTAACTTTCTAACTTGGCATTCTTTGGCAGAGTATCAGCATCGGAAACATCTATGACTTCATCACGGTCATAATTATCCAATTCAATGACCTGACTGCCATCTCCGCCATCAAAATCCATTGTTAATCCATTTGCTGTACCAAAGGGAGTATTCCCACTCCCATACTCATCTACAAGTGCTCGATTACCATGTTCATCAGAAATGGCTACAACCACATTCAATGTATACATACTATAACCATCTCCGCCATCTTCAAAAATGGGGGAAAATTCAATCCTACTAACACCTTCATAATGCTCTTTAATGTAAGTTGCTAGCTGCTCTTCCAATAAACGAAAACCATGTTTATACAAGGCTTCTTCTCGCTTTTTATCCATATACATTTTTCCTCCTACAATTCCTAAAATAAGGATAATAATACCAATAAAACTGCCAAGTCCTATCCATAGGGCTTTGGACTTTGTTTTGCTTTTTGCCATAAAACACCTTCTTTACTCGTGGTGCTAGTTAATTTCAAAATATCTCAAATTATAAGCCAGTATGATTTGTTCGATTCTCAATT
>NZ_JBHSAC010000033.1:0-188 GCF_042649885.1 Streptococcus dentapri
TCCAGTGTCCGTCATTCTAGAGTGTTTCGGCGTCAAACGCTCGACTTTTTATCGTTGGAAAAAGGACAGTAAGAAGCCTGAGAAAAGAGACGAGGTTGTAGAGAAAATCGAGCAAGTCTGTATGGAGAATCAGTTTATCTACGGCTATCGGACCATCACCCGATTGCTCAAGAAGAGTCATGGACTCG
>NZ_JBHSAC010000033.1:236-479 GCF_042649885.1 Streptococcus dentapri
CGGACACGTCCTAAGAAGGTGCCGAATCTAGGTCAGTCTTACTATGTGACGGAGAACAGGCTAAATCGAGATTTTCAAGCAGATAAGCCACTGAAGAAGCTGGTGACGGACATCACTTACCTTTACTTTGGGACCTGTAAACTTTACCTGTCCTCCATCATGGACCTCTATAATCGTGAGATTGTAGCTTATACCATCTCAGATTGCCAGGATACGGACTTTGTGCTGGACACGCTCCATCAA
>NZ_JBHSAC010000033.1:507-27385 GCF_042649885.1 Streptococcus dentapri
TCAGGCTTGCGTAGAAAAAGGCCTCACCCGCTCCATGTCCCGTAAGGGAACACCAGCGGATAATGCCTGTATCGAATGGTTCCATTCCATCCTAAAGTCTGAAACCTTCTATCTCCATAACTGGAGGAACCTAACCAAAGATAGTATAACAGATATTGTCGAAAATTACATCATATTTTATAATGAAACTAGAATTCAACAGAGATTAAACGACCTGTCTCCTGTAGAGTACAGAAAACTGGCCGCATAAATGTGTTTTTCTTCTGTCCCATTATGTGGGTGCAGTGCTACTTTTGTCCCAGCCTTTTCTTTTAATATATACTTACTCTTATTTTTCTTTTCGAAGAGCCCCAAAGATAATTCCTGAAACAATTGCTCCGATGGCTACAAAGATGAGATAGAGCCACCAGTTTGTTGTCAAGGCAACAACGAATATACCACCGTGGGGAGCCATGAGCTTAATACCAGTCCAACCAACAAGAGCTCCTGTCAGAGCAGACCCAACCATAAAACTTGGGATGGCACGTCCTGGATCAGCAGCACCAAATGGGATAGCCCCTTCAGTAATGAAGGATAGACCCATGACAATATTGGTCAAACCAGAATCGCGTTCTTCTTCTGTAAATTTATTAGGGAAAAGACGAGTTGCCACGAATACGGCAAGCGGTGGTACCATACCAGCTGCCATGACTGCCGCCATAACTACTGATCCACCATGTGACAAAGCTTCCGCAGTCAAAGTACCAGTACCAAAGATGTAGGCTGCCTTGTTGAAAGGACCACCCATATCAATAGCCATCATGGCCCCGACAATAAGGCCGAGCAAGATAGCTGAGCTACCAGAGAGGCCTTCAAGGAAGTTGTTGAGAGCTGTATTGATAGCTCCCATTGGAATGTTGACCAGCAACATCAAGAAACCTGTAATTCCAACTCCCAACAATGGCAGGAGCAGAATTGATTTAATTCCTTCAAGCGAACGAGGCACCTTGACATATTTTTTAAGCAAGAGGGCAACACCACCGGCGAGGAAACCACCAACTAAGGCTCCGAGGAAACCAGAAGGAATCAAATTAGGATTAGCTGCTGCTTTGTCTCCAGAGAAATAAGCAACTGTATTGATAGCATAACCATTTGAAGCGATGAAACCAGCGGCAAAACCTGAAGCAAGACCTGGTTTTTCAGCTATAGAATAGGCAATATAACCAGCTAAGACTGGCAGCATAAAGCTGAAGGCCGCATTACCGATTTGTTTAAAAATAGCAGCGGATTGATGGTAGACCCCAAGATTTCCCAGCTGATCTTTAGGTACTCCCAAAATGTTATCAATCAGGAAGGCTAGGGCAATCATAATCCCACCACCGATAACGAATGGTAACATTTGTGAAACGCCACTCATCAGGTGTTTATAGAAGGCAGCACCAAGATTCAAGTTGTCACCTGCATCATTTGAAGATGAAGTTTCATCAGCTGATGCTGTATAAGTATCAGCCTTGCCATCTAGGATCGTGTTAATCAGTTCTTCTGGTTTTTTTATTCCATCAGCAACTGGACGTGAAAGCAAAGGTTTACCATTGAAACGAGCCATTTCAACTGCCTTATCAGCTGCGATGATAACCCCCTTAGCACGCTTGATTTCATCAGCGGTCAAGGCATTGCCAACACCTGAAGCCCCGTTGGTTTCGACGCGAACATTGATCCCCATTTCCTCACCCTGTTTAATCAGAGCTTCTTCTGCCATGTAAGTGTGAGCAATCCCTGTCGTACATGCTGTTACAGCAATAACAAGTGGTTTATCATCTGACACTGGGGCGGCTGAAGCAGCCGCTGCTTCTTTATTTTCTTCTTCTGCTGCATCGAAGGTTGCAATCACCTCTTCTGGTGTAGTAACCTGACGCAATTTATCTGCAAAACCATCTTTCATCAGATATTTTGAGAGTTCTGCCAAGGCTGCTAAATGGGTATCATTAGCACCATCTGGCGCTGCAATCATAAAAAAGAGATCAACAGGCGCACCATCGAGCGCTTCATAATCAACACCCTTGGAAGATTTTGCAAAGAGAACAGTGGCTTCTGTAACGGCTGCATTTTTACTATGGGGCATGGCAATTCCATCGCCAAGACCTGTTGATGTTTGCGCCTCACGCTTCATAATGCCTTCTTTAAAGACATCAAAATCAGTCACAATTTCCTTTTCTACAAGCTTATTGATCATTTCATCAACAGCAGCTTCCTTGGTTGTTGCCTGAAGATCAAGAATCATCACTTCTTTTCTTAGGACATCCTGAATTTTCATAATTTTTCTACCTCTACTTTTTGATAAGTTTCTTTGATAAATGAAATATTGGCTAAATCATCTGAAAAGGCCGTTGACGTTCCACAAGCGACACCCCATTTGAGAGCCTCAATCGGATCACCAGATTTAACAAACTCACCGGTAAAACCAGCGACCATAGAATCACCAGCTCCGACAGAGTTTTTCACCTTACCTTTGATTGGTTTAGCAAAGTAAGCTGCCTCTTCAGTGACCAAGAGAGCACCTTCACCAGCCATTGAGATGATGACATTTTGAGCCCCTTTGGCTAGAATTTCGCGCGCATATTTTTCAACATCAGCTAGACTATTGAGCTTAATACCAAAAATGGCTTCCAACTCATGGTTATTAGGCTTAACCAACAAGGGTTGGTAGTCTAAAGCATCTAATAGCGTCTGTCCTTCAAAGTCGCAAATAACTTCTGCTCCAGCCTCTTTAACTAATGGAATCAAACGCTTGTAAACTTGATTCCCCAGATTGGTAGGTGCTGAGCCAGCAAAGACAACCGTATCATCAGCAGTCAGCTGACTTAAAACGCCTTCCAACTCCGCCAGTTGCTCTGGCGTAATTTGTGGACCGATACCATTGATTTCCGTTTCATCATCGGATTTAATCTTGACATTGATGCGAGTATCTTGGTTAACTGACACAAATTTCGTCTTGATATTTTCAGCTGTCAACCCGTCTTCAATAAATTTACCAGTAAAACCACCAATAAAACCTGTCGCTGTATTATCAACACCTAGGCGCTGTAAAATCCGACTAACATTAATCCCCTTTCCTCCTGCAAACTTATCATCGCTGTCCATGCGGTTAACACTGCCGATGACCACTCTTTCTAAACGAACGATATAGTCTATTGAAGGGTTGAGGGTTACTGTGTAAATCATACTTGAATCACCTTCGTTTTTTTCTTTAATTTTTCGACGATTGCTTTTGACGATCGATTGATAATCAAATTTGCTTCTTCTACCTTGGCAAATTTAGCAAAGGAGACTACATCTAATTTTGTGCTATCCGTCAAAACAAAAATCTCTTTACTGTTAGCAATGATAGCCTGCTTGATAGTAGCCTCATAAATATCAGGTGTTGTCAGATTGTCGTTATCAATGCCATTTGTCCCCATAAAAGCTTTATCAAAGCTGAGTTGGTTAATCTGCTTTAGAGCCAGAGGACCGATGTTAGCCTGCGTTGTCATCTTGACTTCACCACCAATAACAATTGTACGAATTTGCTTGTCTACCAGTTTAATAGCATGGTTAATCGAATTGGTCACAACTGTAATATCGGTTGCTGACAACTCATCAACTAACAATTCATTGGTACTGCCAGCCTCGATAAAAATGACCTCGCCTTCACAGATAAATTCCCTAGCCTTTTGAGCAATCAACTTCTTTTCTTGCACGTTTTTGATAGATTTTTGTTGAACACTGAGCTCTTCCTGCAAGCTATGCAATTTCTCAGCGCCACCGTGAATTCGGTGTAGCTTTCTTTCAGCCTCCAACTCATCCAAATCGCGACGAACAGTAGATTCAGAAGTTTCCAAAAGAGCAACGAGACTATCCAAGGTCACAAAATCATCTTCCCGAAGCCTATCCATAATCAGCTTCTTACGCTCTGATTTGAGAATATCGCTCGCCTCCTTGCAATCGTTTCCAAAAACTATTATAGGCTATTTCTAAGCAATGTCAAGCATTTTCTATCAAAAACAATCACTTCATCAAAAAAACCAAGTATGGCTAGACAACTTGGTCAATACTTTTATTCCTTGATTAATGATGTAGAATGAACAGCTCGATTATCGCAGTCAGGATAGATATAGTTAATGGCTTGATTGACAGCAATTGGCGCTTCACCAAATCCAGTAGCGATCAAATCTATCTTCCCGTCATAGGCTGCTGCATCACCGATAGCATAAATACCTGTCTGACTCGTTTGGAAAACCGGTGAAACATTGATGCTGGAACGTTTGTAATCAATTCCCCAATTTTTAAGATTCTTGTTAGACGTTGAGAAACCAAAACTAACAATTAGGGCATCTAGGTCAAGTTCAAGCACTTCATCTGACTTAGCCTTCTGAATCATCAAACCAGTAACTTGTTGTCCATCTCCTTTTAGCTCCAAGGGGAGATAGGGTGTTAAAACTTTAATAGATGATTGCTCCAACAATTCAACACTGTGTTCATGAGCGCGGAAGGCCTCACGACGGTGAATCAGGGTCACGCTTTGAGCAATTGTCTCCAAATGAAGAGCCCAGTCAAGAGCTGAATCGCCTCCGCCACAAATGACCACTTTTTTATCAGCAAACTGTTCTAACTTATGAACATTATAAAAAAGATTTTTATCTGCATAGAATTCCTCTTGATCAAGACCAAGGGTACGTGGTGCAAAAGCTCCATTCCCACAAGCAATTATAATAGCCTGGCCCAAATGTTGCCCCTTGCTTGTTTCAATTTTAAAGATATCATCACTTTTCTCAAAATGGAGCACTTCTTCTTTCAAACAAATAGTTATACTATCCTTGAAACGATCTAATTGTTTCAGTAGGCTCTCTGTCAAATCCGCTCCACTAATAGCTGGTAAAACTGGAATATCATAAATCATCTTTTCAGGATAGAGCATAGCAGGCTGCCCCCCTAGCTCAGATAGAGACTCAATAATCTTAACATTCATTCCTCGTAAACCAGCATAAAAAGCTGCAAAAAGCCCAACAGGGCCACCTCCAATAATGGTAATATCACTTATTTCTTGTTCAGACATTCTATTTCCTTTCTCTATCTATCAATAATTATTTGGATTCACTCTCCGCTTGAATTTTATTTAAAATCTTCTCTTCTTCCTCGGTCATAGAACGATCTTTCAATAAATCAGGGCGTCGTTCCAAAGTTTTACGCAGACTTTGTTCCAGGCGCCAGAGACGGATATTTTCATGATGACCAGACATAAGGACATCTGGAACCATCATGCCACGAAAGTTATAAGGACGCGTATATTGGGGATATTCCAATAATCCCGATGAAAAACTATCGTCTTGATGGCTGACTTCTTTACCGATAACATCTGGAATCAGACGGACGGTTGCATCAATAATTGTCATGGCTGCCAACTCACCACCAGTGAGAACAAAATCACCTAGTGAAATTTCATCGGTCACCAAACTTTTAATACGTTCATCATACCCTTCATAATGCCCACAGATAAAAATCAGCTCTTCTTGCTGAGCTAATTCTTCGGCATAGCTTTGATCAAATTTACGTCCCGCAGGATCTAATAAAAGTATACGAGGAGATTTTGACGGTATTTTTTTTATGGTATCAAAAATGGGCTGAGCCCGCAGCAACATCCCTTGCCCACCACCGTAGGGTTCATCATCAACATGGCGTGACTTCTCTGCATTCTCACGAAAATTATGGTAAGTAATGTCTATCAAGCCCTTCTCTTGCGCCTTACCTAGAATAGAATGTTCAACAGGTGAAAACATTTCTGGAAAGAGGGTCAGTACATCAATCTTCATCATCAAGTCCCTCTAAAACATCAACATCAACACGACCTCTGTTAAGATCAACAGCTAGGATTACCGATGGGATATAAGGTAAGAGGAGATCACGCTTCCCATGACGTTTAACCACCCAAACATCATTGGCACCGGGTTGGAGAATTTCTTTAATCTGACCAATTTTTTTACCCTGCTCATAAATATCCAAACCGATGATTTCATGATAGTAAAATTCGCCATCATCTAGTTCTGAGAGATCTTCTTCTGCCACTTTCAGACTGGAGCCTTTAAATTTTTCAACATCATTGATATGGTACATTCCCTTAAACTTGATAATATCAAAATTTTTATGCCTGCGATGACTAGCAATTTCAACAGTCATTACAAAGTTATCTTTATCATCAAAAAGTGCTAGTTTTGTTCCCTTTTTAAATCGTTCCTGAGCAAAGTCAGTTACAGAAAGAACACGCATTTCACCCTGCAAACCTTGAGTATTTACAATCCGCCCCACATTAAAATAGTTCATAAATTGTCCTTTATCATTAGTGATTCTCTAATATTGTATCATGCTGAAAGCATTTAAGCAAAGCACAAAAAAGCCCTCTTTCAGAGGACTTAGTATGCACCCTAGAGGATTTCGAACCTCTAACAGCCTGATTCGTAATCAGGTACTCTACCTAGTTGAGCCAAGGGTACCTGTACCTCTATACCGGCGGCCGGGGTCGAAGCCGGCATGTCCGTGAGGACACTGGCTTGGTATAGAAACACAAAAAAACTGGGGTAGCTGGATTCGAACCAACGCATGAGGGAGTCAAAGTCCCTTGCCTTACCGCTTGGCTATACCCCAATATAAACAATATTTTACTTAAAATAAGAGCACTTGTCAATATAGATAAAGAAAAAAGTAGCAGAATACTTCTACTACTTTTCGTCAATAACAATTCTAACTTTCTTTTCTTCAACAGGTACCGAATAAACAATCGATCTTATCGCTGTGATAGTACGTCCCTTCTTGCCGATAATTCGACCAATATCCTGAGGAGCCAAATCCAAATGGTATTCCAAAAACTCAGATCCGTCTTCAATTTTTATACTGAAACTATCGGGCTTTGAAATCAAAGGTTTTACGATAGCGATAATAAGGTTTTCAATGGTATCCATAAGCTAAATCTTATTTCGAAAGTTTAGATTCGTGGAATTTTTTCATGATTCCAGCTTTTGACAAAATATTGCGTACAGTATCTGAAGGTTGAGCGCCTTTTGACATCCAATCAAGGATACGCTCTTCTTTCAAGACTACTTGGTTCTCAGCAAGCAAAGGGTTGTAAGTACCAACTGTTTCGATGAAACGACCATCACGTGGTGTACGTGAGTCCGCTACATTGATACGGTAGAAGGGTTTTTTCTTAGAACCCATGCGAGTTAAACGAATTTTTACTGCCATGTTTTTTTAAATCCTTTTTTCTAAAAATAATTTGTAGTCATAGCTTTACTATCACCTTACTTATAAAGTATAACAAACTATAAAAATACTGTCAAGTTTTTTTCTTGACAGCATTAAATAAAATTTCTAATCTACTAACTTGTCTTATCTTTGACCAATAACCTCATTCTGAGATTATTAGGATAAGGATTTATTCATATCTGAGTGCTTCAATAGGATCCAACTTACTTGCTCTGTTAGCTGGTAGGATACCAAAGACAATACCGACCATGATCGAGAAGAGAATACTGATAATAACAGTATTAAAAGAAATAACCGGTCTTCCCATTGATGCAACCAGAGCTTGCGAATTTTGTAAGAGACTAACAAGACCATAGGCGCAGGCGAGACCAATCAGACCACCAATCATCGTCAGTAAAATTGACTCAATCAAAAATTGGGTTAAGATATTGCGGCGCGTTGCTCCTAGTGCTTTGCGCAAACCGATTTCCCGTGTTCTTTCAGTCACAGATACCAACATGATATTCATAACACCGATACCACCAACCAGTAGGGAAACCCCACCAACAATACCAATAAATGTAGAGATCGCTGCAACTTGTGCTTCAGCTGCTTTTTGCTGCTGACTAATATCAAAATCTTTAAAGCGACCACTTAAGGCTCCCGATAAAGCAGTCAATTGCTTGGCAGCACTTTTACCCAAAGCTACCGATTTATCTACATCAGGGATATGAACACGAATAGTGGATATTTCATCAATACCAAAATCAGAAGCCAGGAGAGTGTTACTGAGAATAGCTTTCCCACCAATATCTAAACCATAATTTTGCGTTCCTTCATCAGGATCCTTATAGATTCCGATAACGCGATACTCCTTCCCCTTAACTTCAACTGTATTATTCAAGGCATTTTCATAGGAAGAAAATAGCTTTTGAGCTGCATTTTTATCAATCATGATGTAACGTGAAAACTGGGAATAATCACTGGTATTGAGACGACGACCAGCTACTATCTTAAGCTTTTGAACGTCAAAGTAAGACTGACTCACACCGGTTAGGGTGACATTTTTAGCCTTCTTTTTATTATAAGTCACATTGCTAGTAGTTGTATTAGTGGCATAATATCCGCTGATACCATCCGTATTTTTAACGATTGTCTGCAACCAGGTTTCTTGCACTCGAGGAGCGTTTTTAGGAAGCTGATCAATACTGTATCCATCATCGGTGCTACCAGTCGTGTAGTAGAGATAGACGTTACTCTTATATTCATTAACCTGCTTAGCAATATAATTACGCAAGCCTGTCCCCAAGGCCATCACAACAGAGACTGAAGCAACTCCGATGATAACTCCTAGCATGGTTAAGAATGAACGCATTTTATGCCCCATGATCGAATTAAGGGCGAATTTCCAATTTTGCATAGCTACCCTCCTTAATCAATCCGGACACTATCGGTCGTGTCCATAGTAATCCGACCATCACGGATGACGATTTTACGAGTGGCGTAATCGGCAATTTCCGGTTCATGGGTAACCATGATAATCGTCTTCCCCTCATGATTTAGCTGGGTCAGAAGTTCTAAAATTTGATTACTGGTCTTGGTATCCAGTGCCCCTGTTGGCTCATCTGCCAGAATAATTGACGGATTATTAACCAAAGCACGCGCAATAGCTACACGCTGCTTTTGTCCACCAGATAACTCCGATGGCAAGTGCTTACGTCTATCCACTAGCTCAACCTTTTCCAAAAATTGTTGAGAGAGCTCATGTCGCTTAGAGCTACTAACTCCAGCATAAATCAGCGGTAATTCTACATTGTCCTGAGCATTGAGTTTTGACAGAAGGAAAAACTGCTGAAAAACAAAACCGATTTCTTTATTACGCACATGGGCTAGCTGATTTTGATTGAGTTTCTCAACCGCTTGTCCTGATAAGGAATAGCTACCTTTTGTCGCTTTATCTAAAAGTCCAATGATATTCATCAAAGTAGACTTACCTGATCCTGAGGGACCCATAATGGCAAGAAATTCTCCTTCTTGAACGGTGAGATCGATTCCCTTAAGGACCTCTAACTCCTGTTCCCCGTTGCGGTAGGATTTCGTAATTCCCTTTAATTCCATTAAAACATTGCTATTACTCACTAGAATCACCCCGTAGTTTTTGAACTGTACGATGCTTTATCTACAGAACCAGAAATATCTTGACCATCTTTTAGATCCTTGCTTGGATTACCTATAACAGTCTGCCCTTCATTGAGACCAGATGAAATTTGCTGATTCTTGCCATCCGCCTTGCCAAGTACTACCTCAGTTTTAGTAATTTTACCATTTTTATTATCGTAAACCCAGACATAGGATTTATCATCTTGAGTCACAACAGCCTTGACAGGTACTATAATACTCTCTGTATCGTCTTCAACTTCTACTGATGTTGTAAAACCCTGTTTTAAATCACCTAGATCGCTAGTAATATCGACCTTATAATCGTAAGTTGCGCTAGAAGAACTGGATGAACTTGAGTCACCAGAGCCACTGGCATTATTACTGTCCGATTTTTCATTTGGATAATTAGAGATATAGCTGATGGTCCCTGTCCACTCCTTATCCGGATAAACCTTGGACTTAATCTTAACATTTTGACCGACCTTAACATTAGCCAAATCATACTCTGTCAAAGTTCCTTGGATTTGTATCTGACCTTCACTAGCCACATGAACCAGCGTTTGACTGGTCTGCGTTGATGGGTTAATACTTTCAGCTACTTCAACAACAGTACCAGTAACATCGCTGTTTACAGTTGTTGCGTTCAAAGCTAACTGCGCCTTATCGACATTTCCTTGAGCATCAGCATAGGCATTATTTAACTCCTGCAACTGGCTATTGTATTCTGTTGTACCGGCTATTGCTGCATTATCTCTTTTAAATGTGGTAATGGCATTGCCAGCATTGTTTAAGGCACGGACAGCACTGTCGTAGTCAATCTGGGCTGAAGTGCTATCATACTGTACCAAAGCCTGACCTGCTGCAACCTGATCACCAACAGAAACATTTATGATTGGATTAGTCCCTTTGGATGGATCATAATAAACATACTGTTCGGAAACCGACTTAGCCTTACCAGATAAAATGGTTGAGGAAGCAAGACTTCCTTTATTGGCGCTAGCCAAAGTATACTGCTTAGCCTGCATACCTGAATTAAAGATAGCCTGAGTCACCATGTAGCCACCTCCTAAAAGAGCGATGCCAGCCACACCTGTGATAACCCATTTTTTTCTTTTTGACATAGTGCTTTTTTTGCGTTGACGTGCCATGTTGGAACTCCTTTTCTCTTGATAATAAGATTGTATCAAGTAAATAGTGATAGGGACTTACAGAATTGTAAGTTAGCATTGTGTTGTTTAAACAATACAAGTATAAAATCTTTTTAGAACTCTGTCAAGAGTTTTCTATAATCATGTTTATCTAAACTGAACCAACCCTCTTATCAATATAACTGAAATTTGCTGATAGAAATAAGGAATTCTGAATGGTTAGTGTTGTCATGGATAGCAAAGGAGAGCGGAACAAAAATCGGTAAATTGTGATAAAATCGTAATTTCGATTTTGTCTCCTACTTTTTTCTGCACCGTTGATTAGGCAGGACTTTCATTAATCTGGTAAAACTAGAGTAAAACAAAAAGGCAGGACTTTTTCCCTACCTCTTAATTTTTAAATAGCTTTGGTTGTAAAGCTACGACTTTCCAGAACACGAATCATAGCGGCCGCAGTATCCAGAGCTGTAAAGAGAGGGATTCCTGCTTCAATAGCAGCACTGCGTATAGCTTGTCCATCCTCATCAGCTATACGTTTAGTACCAACGGTATTGACAATAGCCTGAACAAGACCGCTGCGAACTAGGGCTGGGATATCGTTATCATCGTTATCGCCAAGTTTATCAACGAGAATTGAATTTAATCCGTATTGTTGGAAGAATTTAGCTGTGCCAGCTGTTGCATAAATGCCATAACCGATAGCATTAAAACGACAAGCTAAATCAAGGGCCTCTTCCTTAGTGTCATCAGCAATCGTAAAAATAACATTACCGAAAGTAGGGAGATGGAGATAGCTAGCTTCAAATGCCTTGTAAAGAGCTTTTTCAAGTGTGCTATCGGAACCCATGACTTCACCAGTTGATTTCATTTCAGGCCCCAGGAGGCTGTCTACCTTGGCTAATTTTGTGAAAGAAAAGACTGGTGCTTTAACATGAACGCTATCACTCTCAGGATAAAGACCATCTTGATACCCCAACTCTAGCAAGCTTTGTCCCAAGATAAGTTTAGTTGCAACTTGAGCCATCGGAATATTTGTTACCTTAGATAGGAAAGGAACTGTACGGCTGGCACGAGGATTGACCTCAATTACATAAACTTTTTCATCATGAATAACAAATTGGATATTCATCATACCGATACAGTTAAGACCTATGGCCAAACGTTTGGTGTAATCTGTAATGGTAGTGATGATGTTCTGCGACAAGGTTTGTGGTGGATAAACAGCCATGGAGTCACCGGAGTGGATACCGGCACGTTCAATGTGTTCCATAATACCCGGAATCAAGACATTTTCACCATCTGATATGGCATCGACTTCACACTCTCGTCCAACGAGATAGGAATCGACCAATACCGGATGATCTGGGCTGGCTTTAACAGCCGTACGTATGTAAGAACGTAAGTCTTCCTCGTTCTCAACGATTTCCATAGCGCGACCACCAAGAACATAGGACGGCCGAACCAGAACAGGGAAACCAATCTTGCGGGCGGCCTCAACCGCCTCTTCTTCATTCGTCGCCGTATAACCTGGTGGCTGAGGAATATCCAAATCTTTCAAGGCTTGTTCAAAGAGATCGCGGTCCTCGGCTCTATCTAAATCTGCTACCTGAGTTCCTAGGATTTTGACACCCGCATTTGACAATGGTTCTGCCAAGTTGATAGCTGTTTGTCCACCAAACTGTACGATGACACCCTTAGGTTGTTCCAAATCAATGACATTCATCACATCTTCAAAAGTCAATGGTTCAAAATAAAGCTTATCTGATACAGAAAAGTCCGTTGAGACAGTCTCAGGATTTGAGTTCATGATGATGGCTTCATAGCCAGCGCTCTGGAGAGCTTTAACCGAATGGACAGTCGCATAATCAAATTCAACCCCTTGTCCGATACGAATTGGTCCTGAACCTAATACGATAACTGATTCTCTGTCGGACTTGATGGATTCATTTTCAAAGGCATAAGTTGAATAGAAATAAGGAGTTTCCGATTCAAACTCTGCAGCACAGGTATCAACCACCTTATAGACTGGAATGATCTTATTATCCAGACGGAGTTGGCGAATAACATCAGCATCGGTATTCCAAAGTTCAGCGATCTTACGGTCACTAAATCCATAGACCTTAGCTGTTTTGAGGACATCAAGATCATTAACATGAGCTTTGAGTTCCTGTTCAATTTCAAAGATATGGAGCAACTTATCCAGAAAGAAGGTATCAATCTTAGTCAACTCGGCAATCTCCTGAATGGTAAAGCCACGACGGATAGCTTCGGAAATATAAAAAAGTCGGTCATCTTGAGCTTTAACAATTTTTTCAAAAAGTTGGTCATCAGATGCTTGACTTAATTCAGGCATCTCATTATGATAAACTCCTATTTCCAATGAGCGACAAGCCTTAAGTAGACCTTCTTCGATATTGCGACCGATAGCCATGACTTCTCCTGTCGCTTTCATCTGTGTTCCTAGGCGACGTTCACCATGTTCAAATTTATCAAAAGGAAAACGTGGAATTTTTGCGACAACATAGTCCAGAGCAGGTTCAAACATGGCATAGGTCTTCCCGGTAACGGGATTAATCATCCCATCAAGGCTTAAACCAACTGCAATTTTAGCCGCTAATTTAGCAATAGGATAGCCAGTTGCCTTAGAAGCCAGTGCAGATGACCGAGATACCCGCGGATTGACTTCAATGACATAATATTTAAAGCTGTTGGGATCTAGAGCCAACTGAACATTACAGCCCCCTTCAATTTTAAGAGCACGAATAATTTTAAGACTGGCGTCACGCAACATCTGATTTTCATAATCAGAAAGGGTCTGAGTTGGTGCAAAGACAATGGAATCACCTGTATGAATACCGACTGGATCAAAATTTTCCATGTTACAAACGACCAAAGCATTATCGGCACTATCTCGCATAACTTCGTATTCAATTTCTTTGAAACCAGCGATGGAGCGCTCAATCAAACATTGAGTAACCGGTGAAAGTTTCAATCCATTTTCCGCAATTTCACGCAGCTCTTCTTCATTGGCACACATACCGCCACCTGTACCGCCCAGAGTAAAGGCTGGACGGACAATGACTGGATAGCCAATTTCTCCAGCAAAGGCAAGAGCTTCGTCCACTGTATTGACGATATCAGACTCTGGAATCGGTTGCTCTAAATCTTCCATGAGTTGTTTGAAAAGATCACGGTCTTCAGCTTGGTCAATCGCTGATAGTTTTGTCCCCAGTAATTCAACACCGAGTTCATCCAAGATACCAGCCTTTGATAGTTCCATAGCCATATTGAGACCGGTTTGGCCACCTAACGTTGGTAGGAGGGCATCTGGACGCTCCTTGCGCAAAATACGTGTCACAAACTCAAGCGTAATCGGCTCGATATAAACTTTATCTGCAATCTCTTTATCAGTCATGATTGTTGCTGGATTGGAATTGACCAGAACGACCGTGTAGCCTTCTTCACGCAGGGCAAGGCAGGCCTGAGTGCCAGCGTAGTCAAATTCAGCTGCTTGACCAATAATAATTGGACCGGACCCAATAACCATAATTTTTTTAATATCTGTACGTTTTGGCATTATTTACCTCAATTTCTATTTGCTATCTCACTGAATAACTTTAAATATAACAAGAACATTCATTTGCCTAACTCAGACTAACCGTTAGACTTACTTTCACGATGAGCATCAATCAATTCTAAAAATTCATCAAAGAGATAGCTAGCATCGTGGGGACCCGGTGCAGCATCAGGGTGATACTGAACAGAGAAAGCAGGGTAATAGCGATGGCGCACACCCTCAACCGATTTGTCATTTATCTCTTCGTGGGTCACAATCAAACTGTCTGGCAAAGTATCGCGGTCCACCGCATAACCATGGTTCTGACTCGTAAAATCTACACGACCAGTTGCAATTTCACGAACAGCATGATTGAAACCGCGGTGCCCAAATTTCATCTTATAAGTTCTGGCACCATTAGCTAGACTAAAGAGCTGATGGCCCATACAGATACCAAAGATAGGAATCTTCCCCTGAACACCTCTAATCATTTCCAATGCTTCTGGGACATCCTCTGGATTACCAGGACCATTGGAAAGCATAACACCATCAGGATTGAGATGCAAAATTTCTTCGGCTGTCGTCTTATAAGGAACTACCGTCACATTACAGTTTCTTTTTGAAAACTCACGTAAAATGGAATGTTTGAGACCAAAGTCTACTAAGACAATATTTTTACCTACACCAGGGGCTGGGTAGGCTGCCTTAGTGGAGACTTGTTCAACATTATTGGTTGGTAAAACCGTAGCTCTAAGTTGATCCTGCAAATGCTCAACACTATCTCCTTCATTGGCCATGGTTGCTTTCATTGTCCCATGTTTGCGGATAATTTTAGTTAAAGCTCGGGTATCAACACCAGAAATACCCGGAATGTTTTTCGATTTTAAAAATTCATCCAAAGACATCTGGTTGCGCCAGTTGCTAGCATGTCGAGCATTTTCAGATACGACAATGCCCTTACAGGTTGGAGTTATGGATTCGTAGTCATCACGGTTGATACCATAATTCCCCACTAAAGGGTAGGTAAAGGTCAAAATCTGTCCATTGTAAGACTGGTCAGTAATGGATTCCTGATAACCTGTCATACCAGTATTAAAGACAATTTCACCAGTAACATCCACGCCAGCACCGAAAGCCTGTCCTTCAAAAATTGTTCCGTCTTCTAAGATTAAGAGTCGTTTTGCCATGTTTAAGATACCAAGGACAATCCAAAAAAAGAATGTAGATGATGAAAAATTTCATCTAGCTTTTTTGATTGTAGTTTTCCTTTCTTTATAGTGAAATAGGGAGAAATAAGGCTCTAAATGGAAAACCTTAAGTTGCTTATATCCCTTTTTATTGCTCATTAGTTAGGCCTTACCATTGAGGATCGCTTCAAGAATAGCCATACGCACGAAAACTCCGTTTTGCATCTGGGCAGCAATGCGTGATTTCGGTGCTTCAACCAAGTCATCCTTGATTTCTACATTCCGATTGACAGGCGCTGGATGCATAATAATTGCATTGTCCTTCAATCTATCATAACGCTCTTGCGTTAAACCATAAAGACGGTGGTAGTTTTCTTTGGAAAAACTGCCCCTACCATCGTGACGCTCATGCTGCACTCTCAATAACATCAAGACATCAACTTGGTCAACGATTTCATCTATCGGCAGGTATTGCCCATAGACATCAAACTCAAGAGAATACCATTCCTCAGGACCACAGAAGTAAAGCTGGGCTCCCAAGCGTTTTAGAATCTGCATATTGGATTTGGCAACACGAGAGTGTGTTATATCACCAGCAATGGCTATTTTTAAATTTTCAAAAGCAGCAAATTCTTGAAATTCTTGATAGATGGTCATGAGATCCAAAAGACTCTGACTGGGATGCTGACCCGATCCATCTCCGCCATTGACAATAGAGGTTTGAATCGTTCTACTATCAATCAATTCTTTATAATAATCATCTTGTGAATGGCGGATGACACAGATATCTACTCCAAGAGCTGACATGGTTAAGATTGTATCATAAAGCGTCTCTCCCTTGTTGAGCGAGCTAGTTTTAGCGTCAAACTCAATGACACTTAAGCCCAGTTTTTTCTCCGCTACTTCAAAGGATTTATGGGTACGTGTGGAACTTTCAAAAAAAAGATTAGCCGCAAAATATTGGCGATCTAGTTTGAAATCTGCCCGACCTTGTTTAAAGGCCAAACCTCGCTTAATCAAGCCCAGCACTTCTTCATTTGATAAGGTTTCCATAGTCACCAAGTGCTTAAGCGAGACTATACCATTTGTTACTACCATAGATCTTAGTCCTTTTCTGGAAGAATTTGATGAGGATAATACCCAATTGAAATTACCTTAATTATTAGTTTTGTAAAAGCGACAAGTCTGTAAGCCCATTAATTAGGATCATTGATGCTAACTCGGTCACTACCATCAACTTCTAGCATTTCGACAACAATTTCTTCTTCTGCACTTGTCGGAATATTTTTTCCAACATAATCGGCACGAATAGGCAGTTCACGGTGACCGCGATCAACCAGAACAGCCAAGCTCACGCGCGCAGGTCGCCCCAAACTCACTAGATTGTCAATCGCGGCACGAATGGTACGGCCGGTATAGAGGACGTCATCCACCAAGATCACATCACGGCCAGTAATGTCAACCGGTATCTGCGTCGTATCTTCCTCTGCCTTGATATCATCACGAAAAGATCTGATATCCATTTCACCAGTTGGAACATCAACATTCTCAATCTGCTTCAAACGTTCTTGAATGCGACGAGCGATGTAAACACCTCTGGTCTTAATCCCTGCGAGAACTAGATTGTCAAGACTTTTATTGCGTTCAATAATCTCATAGGTGATGCGGGTGATGGCACGTTTCATGGTTACGTCATCAACGACTTCTTTTGTTTTCATAGGAAATCCTTCCTTAAAATTTTTTGAACAAAAAAATCTCCTTGAACCTGCAAGGAGATTGCACAAAACATAAGTATGGCAAAACCACACACTTCATTGTCTCTCCTTGCCTGCCTCTCTGGACAGTTTTAAAGGAATTTATTCATTAGCAGTATTATAGCAGAATCTATTAGGGAAAACAAGCGAGAACTTTGAAGATAACAAGTCACCTTAAAACTTGTTTTGACGGAGTTTTTCCAAAGTTTCTTTAAAGATAGCAGGTGGTTCTACCGAAAATTCAAGAAGTTCTCCACTTGTGGGATGGGTAAAGCCTAAAGTCTCGGCATGCAGGAATTGCCCCTTTCCTTTTAGTGTTTTACGCGATCCATATAGGGAATCCCCCGCAAGAGGATGTCCGATATAGGCCATATGAACCCGAATCTGGTGAGTGCGCCCTGTCTCTAATCTCAGCTCTACCAACGTGTAATTAGCAAAACGCTCCAAGACTTGAAAATGAGTGATGGCTGGTTTCCCTCTGGCAGTAATAGCCTGCTTTTTGCGGTCCTTCTCTGAACGACCGATAGGAGCTTCAATGGTCCCATGATTGTTAGGGAGATTGCCATGAACAATAGCTAAGTACTTGCGCAAAGATTTTTTATCTTTAAGTTCAGCTGCTAAAGTCTGATGGGCTTTATCATTCTTAGCAATCATCAGAAGTCCCGATGTATCCTTATCAATACGATGAACAATGCCAGGTCTGACCACACCATTAATGGTCGAAAGATCTTTGATATGATAGAGCAGAGCATTGACCAGCGTTCCTGATAAGTGCCCTGCCGAAGGATGAACAACCATACCCTGGGGTTTATTGACCACTGCTAAATCTGCATCCTCATAGATAATATCCAAGGGAATATCCTCTGCCAGATACTCTAACTCGACTTGCTCAGGCTCTTCGTAAGTAATAAGATCCCCAACTCGGACTGTATATTTTGCTTTTTTTATCTCTCCATTAACCTTTACCATCCCCGACTTAATAGCATCATTAGCCTGCGAGCGAGAAAGCGTGGTGAGCTCCGCTAAAGCTTTATCAAGACGTATCCCTGCGTCTTTAATGATAACTTCCATCTTTTTCCTCTTTCCAAAAGACAATTATAAGTATTACAACTCCGATGCTCAAATAGGCATCCGCTAGATTAAAAATAGCAAAATCCATAAAGTCTAGATGGATCATATCAACAACATAACCCAACCTGATACGGTCAATAAAATTTCCCAAACCACCAGCAATAATCAAGATCAGAGCAGTCAATAGCCAAACCGATGCCTTCAAATACTTAATAAGATAGTAGACAGCCCCCCCTATCACAGCAAGCGTTATTAGAAAAAAGAACCATTGTTGATTTTGTAAAATGGAAAAAGCGGCGCCATAATTACGTACATAGGTCAGACTAAAAATAGGAGGGAAAAATTGCTGAATTTCTCCTATCGTAAGATGATCGACAATCCAAAACTTACTAAGCTGGTCCATCATAATTAAAAACAAAAGGGCCAAGAGAATAATAATCTTTCTCATAAACTTTCCTCAAGACTAGGGATTAAAAGTATTAAAATACTCAAACATGACATTGATGAATTTGAGGGCGCAGGCAGACAAGGTAGCATCTACTCGTTTAACATAAATCATCCGATTGTCTAAGTGATCTTCAAGCGGAATGACCGTTATACCATTGACACTGCGACTATCTAAAAAGCCAGAGCCTGTCGCATAAGCATCTGTCCGCTCAAGAATACCATTCAAGGTTGCACGGTCGGTCACATTAAACATGAGTGAGCTCTCTGTTGTATCCACCAAATTTTCAGAATAATAGAGGTATTCATCCTTTTCCTGTGTAAAACGAACGGTTGGCAAGCCAGCCAAATCCTTCATAGTTAAACTAGATTTTCCAGCCAAGGGATGTTCTTTACATAAATAAATATGGGTCTGAAAAGGAATTAGCTCCACAGACTCTAGCCCCAGTTTATCTATCTTTTGCTGGATTCCTTTACTGTTTTGATTATTGATATAAATAATACCAATATCACTATGACCTTGGGCAACCTCATCTAAAATCTGAACTGTGGTGGACTCAAAAATACGAAAATCCTTATAATCAGGATAACGCTCAGAAAAACTAGTAATCAAGGGAGGGAGAAAATCATAGTGCTGACTAGCAATGGAGAATTGTGGATTACTGTTATCCGGTTTGGTATATTGTTTTTCAAAAGAATCAAAATTTCGAACAATATCCAGCGCTTTTTCATAAAAAAGCATTCCCTGACTTGTCAAAACAGCTCCTGTCGTTGTCCGAGTAAAAACTTGAAAACCTAGCTCCGCTTCTAAATCCTTAACGGCAACAGAGAGACTGGGTTGACTGACAAATAATTTTGAAGCTGCTTCACGAAAAGTTCCGCTATTAGCGATGGCTACAACATAGCGTAATTGTTGAATATTCATACTGTCTTCTTTCTAAAAGGTCACTCATTTTATTATAACAAAAAAAGGCTTTTTTTACTGGTAGCTTTAATCACTATCTTCTTTATTCACAAAAAAACTCTCCCTTCTTACAATCAGGAGAGCTTTAGATTGTCAGAAAAGAGCGAGACAGTTCTAAATATATTAAAGGACCTCTTCTTCTAGGTCATAGGCTTTAACCAAAGTTGTGTAGACAAGGATAATGGCAAAAAGTACAGCTGTTACACACCAGATAGCATAGGTTTGAAAAATATGGGTTAAAATACCTGTAATTATAGCACCGCCGACAAAACTGCCTACCACAATGCTATAATTGATTGCTTGGCGCTTGATTAAGGGGCGCCTATCTTTAAAGCGTAGAAAATCAAACCAAGCCGTTACCATTTTGCGGTAATTCCCTGAAGTCATCATAATGACATAATCGTGTTCTTCAATTTTTGATCCTGTAAAGGTGAGCATCATCATTCCAGTACTGGCAGCCAACAGAGGAATCCAAATCAACTTATACTCTGAAAAAAAGGGGTATAAAAAGCTGCTGATAAAGAGAGGCAGGATACCAACACTGCGCCAATGAGCATTTTTAGCCCGCTCTTTAAAGAGGATAGCAAGAATAAAACCAATAGTAAAAAATACCAAAGAAAGGATACTATCAAGTGTCTTCGTTAGATTCTTTTCTCCCCAATCAGCAATCAAAAGAAGAATATTACCCGTCTGGGTGGCAATCAAAGTCCCAAATTGCATGTGGGAAAAGACATCCAAACAACCACCAACCGATCCCAGAAAAAAGGCCATTAGGCGTGTATTTTGTGGCATAATTGCCAGTTTATGCGCTGATTCTGTCATATCGTTTTTTTGACGACTCCATCTCATAAATTTATTTTAATTTTACTCTTTTGCCGAGAAAATTTCAATTTCCTCTGACGAGATTTTTGTGCTCTTTTATTATCATTGTTAGCTTTATTTTCGATCTATTTTTTGACTAATAGAGTTTCCAAGCAATGAATTTTCTTGCAAAAAGATTAGCTTTTTATCATTGAAGTTACAATATGTAATCGTTTTAAAGTCTCAACCAACAGTTCTTAAAAATTGTGATACAATACGGGCGTCTTACAATAATACCGCATAAGGAGGTTTAATTATGCAACACAAGACAGCTTACAAACTTCATAAAGTTAAGAAACAATGGGTAGCTATTGCCGGAACGGTTACTGCATTATCGGTAGCTTTGCTAGCACAAAATAGTAAGGCTGCAGCCGATGAGCAAACAACTACTCCTCCATCCGAATCGGCAACTGTTGAATTAACAGCAGATGAAGTTGCTCAAACTCAACCCGTAGCAGTATCTGCTAAAGCTACCTCTGAAACAAATCCAGAAATTGTCTCTGTAGAGAACCGGTCAACAGATACCTCTACTGTCGACAATGCAGTAACTCAGCAAAATTGGACTCCAGTTGATAAAATTGAACCAACAGATGAAAAAGAACAAGAAAAAAGTTATGAACAAAGTGAAACGGTTACTTCTAAAGAATCGACCGCTCCACAAAGTTCTGTCGCGAATGTCGAAGATGAACAAGCTACCTCTACCACTGAGACCAGTGAGGAAACTAAAGAATCTGATGTCAAAGATAGCCACGCTATCGTCACATCTTCTGATCAACAAAAAACCATCACTGCCGGCTGGGTGAAAGACGAGAAAACCGGTCACACCTATTATCAAGATGAACAAGGTAACAAGTTAGATGGTTGGCAAACAATCGATGGCAAAACTTACTATTTCGATAATACTGTTCTGACCAAGGGCTACAATTTTACTATTGATCCTGATAATACCTACTATTTCGATGATGAAACTGGTGAAATGTGGACCAATCGATGGTATTTAAATGGAGGCAGCAATATTATCACACACTGGTATTACTTTGGTGCCGATGGTAAAGCTGTTAAAGGCTATCAAACAATCGATGGTAAAAATTACTACTTCCGACCAAACGGAATTCAATTAAAGGGGATTGGTACTGATGCTGACGGCAAGGTTATTCAAACGGATAGCAATTCCGGTGAAGTGATCAATAAAGAATTCAAACCAAGCACTTTCTATGAAAATGACAATCACTGGTACTATATTGATCCTGATGGTAAACTGGCTGAAGGTTGGCGTACCATTGATGGTAAGAAAATGTACTTTAACTATGGTGGTGCTCAAGTAAAGGGCTACCTCATTAACATCAACGGACAAAATTATTATTTTGATCAAGATACTGGTGAAATGTGGACCAATCGCTTTGTCAGAGAAGCTAATACGCAGTATCCCTACGGAATTACTGGCTACAGTTGGTACTATTTGACCTCTGATGGCACAGCTGCTCGTGGTCTACAAGAAATCAATGGTCAAACACTCTACTTTAACTTTGCTTCAAGTCAACAAGTTAAAGGAGGATATAAATTGGTTGATACTGGCAAAGGTAATAGTTACTTTGACCCAGATTCAGGTGATATGTGGCGCAATCGTAGCAACGTAGAAATCGGTGGTCAAATTTATAATATTGATGCTGATGGCAACGCTACTGAGGTTAAATAAAATTATTCTATACTAAAACACTTCTTCTGCGAGGACTGGAAGTGTTTTTTTAGTATAACAATGTTTAAATGATGTAAAAAGAGAACCGAAAGGTCCTCTTTTATTGTAATCATAGTTCATTACAGTTAGACATTTTTTACCATCTACCAAAAACTTGTTCGCGTGTCCAAGCATAGCCATCATTACCAATATAATACCATTTGCCATTAGATGCTTGAACAAAGCGGTTAAAGACTTGCTCACCAGAATCTGGATCATAGTAACGGACACGACCGCGATTATCAGTCACGATATCACCTTTAACTTGTTGACCATTCGACTTAAAGTAAAGTCTTTGACCATTGATAGTTTGGGCGCCTGTAACAGCTGAACCATCGCTGCCAAAGTAATACCAATATCCTGAATTATCTGAAACAAAGGTATTAGTTTTCATTTCTCCACTGTGAGCGTCATAATAACGAACCTTACCATTGTCATCGGTAATAAATTCACCTTTGGCTTGTTGACCATTTGATTTGAAGTAAAGGCGTTGGCCGTTGATAGTTTGGGCGCCTGTAACAGCTGAACCATCATTGCCGAGGTAGTACCAGTGACCTGATTTATCCGACACGAAGGTATTAGTCCACATATCACCACTATCTGCATCATAAAAACGAAGATGACCATTAGAATCAGTGACGAAATCACCCTTAACTTGTTGACCATTTGATTCAAAGTAGAGATGTTGACCATCGACAGTCTGAGCACCAGTAACAGCTACACCATCTTTACCAAAGTAGTACCAATGTCCTGCTGACTGAATAAAGGTGTTTTTAGCAGCATTACCAGAATGTTCATCAAAATATCTAACCTTATTATCCTTGTCTGTTACAAGTTTACCCTTAACTTGGATACCTTCTTGATCAAAGTATTGTGTAAAGCCATCAACAACAGTAAGACCAGTTGCCATTTCACCGTTCTTGAAATAACGCCAGCTGTTACCAAATTGTTGATAACCATTTTCATAACGTTTACCATCATTACCAAAGTAATAGCTCTTACCTTCTTTATCAGTATAGATACTGTTTCTTAATGCAGCACCGTTTGATAAGAAATAATAGTTAGCACCATTGATATTTTGCAGACCAAAGACCATGTAACCATCTTTACCGAAATAATACAAGTTATTTCCTTCAGTAATGAAAGCAGATTTCACTTGGTCACCTGTGGTGCTTGAATTATAGATATAACCAGTGCCATTGTAGCTGATACCTGATGCCGCTGACTTACCGAGTAAGATATTTGGCAAGTAGAGATTATTGTCAGATACGTTGAAGTAACGGCCACTTGCTTGATCGCTGAGAACATAGCCCGCACCGCGTCCAAGAATATTGGTACCATTGAAGTATTTAGCAGACCATTGCTTGATTTTAACAGATGGATCTATAGCAACACCTGTTGAAATTTGTTTTTTCTCAAAGAGTTGAGGGTATTTCTCTTGAAGTTCTTCTAAGAATTCACCGCCATATTTAGCTTGGTAATCTTTACCAGAACTCTTACTATTAACAAGATAGAGTGAATTGTTGATTTGACTACCAGAAATAGGTTTACCAAATTTATCTGTACGGGTAACAGATGCAACTTCTTGCTCTGGAAAATCATACATTTGGTCTGGAACCCAGTCAGCCATAACCTTGAGACCCTTAGCATGAAGAGCTTTAATAGCTGTAACTAATTGATCAGCTGTTCCGTACTTATTAGCTTTGGACATTCCCAAATCATAACGATCGGTGAAGGCATAACCATTTTGGATAACAGAGTCAAGGAAAGTACCATCTGTTGATGAAACATATTGAGGAGCCATTTCGAAGTCGGTAATACCCCAAGAAACAAATTTATCAACATTCTTAGCAATAACAACATTTGTCAGTTCTTCTTCTTTCGTTGCGAAAGCTTGGAAGTTAGAGAAGCCTTCAAACATAACACGAGAATCCAGAGCTGCATCTTGGTGAAGGGCTTTTCCATCTGTATTTGTACTTTCAGAAGCTGCTACTCGGATATCTTGATCAGCTGCAGCACCAACTGGTACCCAAACTGCTAAATAACCTGATACCTGAGGATTAGCACCCCCCTTGATATCATCCCCAGAGAAGATCAATTCTCCTTTATCGTTGGTTCTACGAGTGTAACCTGCTGCCGCTGCTGCTGAATCTGTATCAAATGATACGATACCATCTGTAGTTGATACCATAAGAGCACGATACTCTTGATTAGCATGGGCCGCACCCATGTTAAGGGTGAGGCTTTGACCGCTAGCAAAGCTAAAGTTTGGTTGGTTCCCAACAATGACACCGACACCTGATTTACGGGTTAAATCATCACCTTTATCAGTTGCCTTCAGGGCTCCCTTACCATAGCGGACAGATGTGACTAGCTCCCCATTACTACCAAAGTTTGGATTTTCCATGTGTTGACCACCAGAAACATACTTGATACGTGCTTTCAACAAACTTTCAATAGCATCGTAGTTGATTGTTTTATTAGCCATATATTGACCATCGTCTGTAAACATATCCCCATAATAGATACGTGGCACAGTCGCTTTATTGGTCAACATCAAAGCATAAGAAAGAGCTGTGTTGTAGTGAGTATATTTCTTATCAGTCTTCTTGAGGTCTTCATTGTAAATCTTGAAGGCTTGCTCAATTTCATCCATGGTAAATGAATAACCAACAACGTTTGGATTGATTTCAGCCTTGATGATATCACGAATTAAATCCTGAACTTCACTATCATGAGCACGAATAAAACTATAGTTTGGAAACTCTGCTACTTCACTACTGTCATTTGTTCGATCAACAACACTGTTGCTGAGCAATGGATTCAAACCAGAACGTACATTCAATGGCTTAGCCAGAGACCAAAGCATTGAAAGGCGGTACTTGTTATCCATGTTCATGAGGTTATCACCGTCATCGTGGAGGTATGGTGTATCGTTGTTACTCCATGCTTCTACAATTGATAGGTGATCGTTAGCATTTTTATTATTCTTATCAATGCCATAGGCAGCTCTGAGATAGTCGCTTGAAATTTGAAGCAAGTCAGCATCAACATTGTCAACCGCATCAACACGAATAGAGTCAAAGTTGGCATCTGGATCATTGGCATAGATGCTACCAAAGTTGAGTAGATAATGAAGCCAGTTCAATTGTTCCGCTTGAACGACCGGATTAGAATTATCTACATCATTAGCCAAAAGGAATTCATAACCACCCAAAGGATCATCGGCATTATATTGATATTTAGAATTCAATTTACCTGTTTGGCTACTTGGTGTACGATTGAGTAAACGATAATTTGACTGTGTATCTGGCGTTAAATCACTTTCATTATCATATTTAAGCGCACCATTTTGCAAGTGGTCATCAAATGGCTTTTCGCTCTCGCTGTTCCATTGTGATTGCGTTTTGACAAAGGCAGAGATTGCATCACGAAGCCATTGCGTATTCTTTTCTGCTGTAATCTTTTGTTCAATTCTTGTTTGAACAAGCTCTGCAGCCTGAGCCAATTGCGCTTGACTACTACCGCTTAAGTAAGTTTTGTCAATGCCTAAAACATTGTTCATGTAGTTGACATATTGACGTTTCGTTTCTGTATCTGGCCACCAAGCCATCAAGAGAGGACGGAAATCGTCTTTGGTTGAAGCAGTCCATGTTTTACCATCTTTCAAGATAGCTTTTGGACGATACCAAGAGTCAGCTGTTAAATAATTATCAACAGCCTCAAAGTTTTCTGCAGCTGTGCTGTAAGCACGATTGTTAGCAGTGAAGACCGTTTCTGTTGTACCGGCTGTTGCCTTTGTTGTGTCACTTGCATCCACTTTTGATGTATCTTTGTAAGCACCAGTGTCATCAAAATAGAAGATCTGATCACCAACACTGACAGCGAAGTTTTTCTTAACATTGCCATCTGCGTCATAGTAGTAATACTTACCATTGACATTTTTTACATTAGATAATGATGTCAAAGCTTCAGGAACTGTAGCATCACTCTGCACTTGTTGGTTAGCTTGAACCTTATACTCAGCTACCTGGTTAGCTGCTTGATCCGTTGTTTCCGTAGCCACCCATTTGGTAGTATCTTCTGTTTGAACGGCTGCTTGATCATTCTGAGCTACCACTACTTCATCAGTGTTAGCATCTTGATTAGCCGCTTGTTCAGAAGTTGCTGTTGGTTGCTCAGCTACTGCAGACATTTCTTGTGTTGAATCAGCTTGTTGATCATTAGCGATCGCTTGGTTAGCTGTTTCGTCAGGTGTTTCGGTATCAGCAATAACAGTTGAAGCCCCTAAAGCCGACAACAACATCGTTGCAGATGCGACAGAGACAGTCATCCATCCCTTTTTCCCCTTACGCATCTTGTACTGTTCATTCTTCTCCATAAAGGAGTCCTCCTAATTTAAAAAGTAACGGTCAGATGGTTTTTAGTCATAAATACAGTTTAACCGCTATGCTATTTTACCATTTTTTTCAAAATATTTCTATTTATTTACGTTTTTTTATTAAAGGTTTTTCCTTATATTTAGCGGGTATTTCCTTATCTTTTTCCTAAATCTCGTTTTTAACTACTATAAATAATAAAATTATTGTAACATTCAAACTAGTTGAGAAATAATTAAACTTGAATGTAACTAAAAAAACAACACAAAAAAAGTTCTCCGGTGTTCGGAGAACTTTACAGACTGAAGACAAAGCTCTTGGAATTGCATTTCTAAGAGCTTTTTGCTCTGTTTAGGAGTATACTAAAA
>NZ_JBHSAC010000034.1:0-5505 GCF_042649885.1 Streptococcus dentapri
ATTGAGAATCGAACAAATCATACTGGCTTATAATTTGAGATATTTTGAAATTAACTAGCACCACGAGTTATATCATATAAGAGCAAGTGACTCTTCTAACTAAGACTCTCCTTCTAAGAAAGCTGTAACAACTTGGTCTATTGCCTCGTGATAATGAGGATCTGAAATATCATAAAAATGCACAGCCATCCGATTTCTGAACCAAGTCAGCTGACGTTTAGCAAAGCGACGAGTATTTTGTTTCAACTTTTCTCTTGCTGTTTCCAAATCCTGCTGACCTTCAAAATAGGAAAAAAACTCTTTATATCCAATAGCCTTAGCAGCTTGGGAGTGAGGATGATTCTCATAAAGCCATCTCGCTTCATTCAACAAGCCCTGCTCCATCATTTGATTCACACGCTGGTTAATGCGCTGATAAAGCTTTTGCCGGTCACTGTTGAGGCCTATAATACAAGCATCATAATCTGTCTCTTGATTTTCCATCTGCTGTCCAAATTTGGTTAATTCTAAGGCTCGAATAAGACGTCTGCGGTTAGGTTGCTCAATAACTTGGTCTATATCTGCCATTTTTTCAACAAGCTCTGCATCAGATAGACTTTCTAACTCCTTACGATAATCTAAAAGAGCCGCTTGATTAAGATCGCCTCCCAGATGATAACCTTCTAAAAGACTCTGCAGGTACAGCCCTGTCCCTCCAACAATGATGGGTAATTTCCCACGAGCAACAATGGCAGTAATGGCCATCTTAGCTTCCTGCACGAAGTCATAAACCGAATAATGTTCATACGGCTCACGAACATCTAATAAATGATGAGGAACCTCCGCCTGCTCTTTGCGACTGGCTTTCGCTGTTCCAATATTAAGGTGGCGATAAACCTGCTGACTGTCACCACTGATAATTTCTCCCTGAAATTTCTGAGCCAGTTCGATCCCTAGAGCAGTCTTGCCAACTGCTGTTGGACCAGCTATAACAACTACTTTTGTCTTCATCTTTTTCCTTGAAAATAATTTAATTTTTGATAGTATATATTATAACATAAGAAGAAAAGGAGAAGTCAAGATGGCTAAAAAACATGCTTTTGCTCGTGGTCTAGCGACTGGTATTGTTGGTACTGCTGCGACCGTAGCAGGTGCCGTATTCGCTGTTAAGAAGACAGTTATTGAACCTGAAGAAAAGAAGGCTGCTTTTATCGAAGAAAATCGTAAAAAAGCGGCACGTAAACGCATTGCGCGTTAAGCATTTAAAAACAGCTCGACAGCTGTTTTTTTTTGAGCATTAATTTCTAGATAAAGCATTGAAAACGTTTTACATTTCTTTAAAAAAATAGTATGATAAATTTGTAAAGGAGGTGCCCTATGAAGAAAAAAATAGCAATTATCTTATCTGTCTCCCTAGTAATTTTGCTAAGTCTTGGCAGTTGGGGTTGCAGCCGAAACCAGTCTCAACCGAGCAATAAATCGGCTGAAAGCACCCAACTCGCCTCTCGATCAACCTCAAAAGCCAGCACGAAAAATTCCGATAGCCAAAGCTCATCAACTACCGATACTTCAAACAGTGATGATTCAACACAAAATTCTTCTGCTGAATCATCATTTGATTATGATGCCCTAGAAAATGGGGATTTCTCCACTATCACCGGAATTTGGGCAGATGCTAACGGTCGCACCATGATTATTTCACCAGAAGGGCAGATAAATGTTCTAGGAACTGCTGGAACTATAGAAGTCAGTAGAGATGGAAAAGGCGAGGCTCTGATGACTATAACTTATACCGATGCTACTAGCTTGGGTATGTTAATGTATAGTGCAGGTGAAAAAATTCCTGATAGGCACTTCAAAAGCGGAGACACTGATCCAAGTGATACCAATAAAAACCGAATCGTTTCTCCTAGCAGTGATATCTTTGATGAAGAAGGCACTCAACAATTTCTCAATCAAGTCTTCTACAAAACGTCTGAGAATGATAGAATTTGAATAAAAAAATCAGCTGAGTCTTAATACTCAGCTGATTTTTTTAATTGCGATTACCAAAAATACGCAGGATACTGATGAATAAATTGATGAAGTCAAGGTAGAGACTCAAGGCCATGGAAATAACCCAGCCATCTGCCACCTGACCACCAGTCTGATAGTAGACTCGCTTAACCAATTGATTTTCATAGGCAATCAGTCCTGAGAAAATAACAACTGTCACTAAGCTGATTAACAAGGACATCAAGCCCGAGCCAATAAACATATTGATAACACCAGCAATGATAATTCCTATTAAACCAGCAAATAAGGCCTTACTCATCCCAGACAAATCCTTCTTCGTTGTCGCACCAATGGCTGCCATGATAAAGAAAACTAAGGCAGAGCTAATAAAGGCTGCTAGTACAGTTGACTGTGCATAAGCTGCCACAAGAAAACTGAGAGTAAAGCCATTTAAAGCTGAATAAATTAGAAAGAGGGGCAAAGCCGCGGAACTATTACGACGAGCTGCACCCGAAGCAAAGAGAACCAGAACGAGTTCTAAAATAATAGCTCCAAAATAAATAAAAGGGGCTTGTGTAGCAATATGAATCATATTTTCGGGGAAGACGTAAAGCATCAGAGCAGAAACAGCTGCCGAAATGCCGATACCAAATCCCACCATACCATAAATTTTGGCAAAGAAACGGCTTATACCGCTCTCTGTTTGTGTAATAACTGATTGTGAATCCATAATAATATCTCCTTTAAATAAACTATCATTGATTGTGAGAGCCTAGCTCTTTACGATGAAAAATCTTACGGCGTTTAAGCCGCTGACGCATAGGATAGGAAGCCTCCTTAACAGCCCAGTATTTATCCATCAAAGTCACAATATAAGACTCTTTATAACGCGGCGGAGCAAGAGTAGCACCCCACATGTGTTTAAGAATAATATCTTTTTCTTTTCTATTTAGGGTCGTTAGCTTGTTAGCATTACGCACAGCAACTCTAGGATGAATCCAGGCGTGACTCTTACTAAACTTTGTATCGCGCCAATCATAATAAAAGAAATCATGTAAAAGACCGCCACGAGCTGTTGATTTGGCATCCCAGCCAAATCTTTTAGCCAGACGATAGCTCGAATAAGCTACATTGATGGAATGCTTCATGCGAGTTGAATAATGATGATGAGTAATGTCATCTAATCTCTGAAATCTGGGATGTTGAATTAGGTGACCAACCAGATCCATAAATTCCTTATCATCTTGATAACGTTTCATGATTGTCATACTCCTTTTGTTAAAACTAACAGGACTGTCCTTGAATAAGGCTAAACATCATAATTCCTGCAGCAACAGCTACATTAAGACTTTCAGCCTGACCAGACATACTAATATGCGCCAGTATATCCGCTTGTTCCACCATCTCCTCAGAGACTCCTTGACCTTCATTGCCCATAACAAGAGCAAAGTTTTTTGTTTCTGGAATTTCTCTATAGTCGACTGATTGAGAAGAGAGGGTCGTGACAATTAGCTGGATTCCTGCCGATTTTAAATCAGCTACAAAGGCCATAACTCCCCCTCGATAGATAGGCAAATGGAAATGGCTCCCTTGCATTGAACGCAGTGTCTTTTGGTTATAGATATCAGCTGATTTATCTGAAACAAAAACGGCTCTAAAACCTGCAGCGTCTGCTGTCCTAATTATTGTTCCAAGGTTGCCTGGATCCTGAATATCTTCCAAAACCAAGTAGGGTCCTAAAAACTCTTTAGGCTCTGCAAAAACGTTATGATGGACTTCTGCTACAATCCCTTGAGGCGTTGGACTCTCGGTCAACTCCTTCAAAACCTCTGGGGTTACGACTGTTACATGTTCTTGATTAGACAGCCTCTCTGCCAATTCCTCAATCACAAAAATATGTTCAAAAACTGCACCATTTTGACGAGCTTCTTCAAAAAGATGCCAACCCTCAATTAAATAGGAATGTTTACGATATTTCTTTTGAAGTAATTTTTTAGTTTTTTTAATGAGATTATTGGCTTTAGAGGTTATAATAATCATATAGTTATTATAACATAATCTAATACAATCTATCTCGGTCCAAAGGAGGAATTTTTATGAAAAAGGTGAGATTAATCGTTTCTGGACGTGTACAAGGTGTGGGCTTTCGCTATTCTACTTTTAATCTAGCCGAAGAAATCGGAGATATCTTCGGACGAGTCTGGAATAATGACGATGGAACGGTTGAAATTTTAGCCCAATCCAATAACTCAGCTAAACTTTCTCAATTTATTCAAGGGGTCCGAAAGGGACCTTCTCCTTGGTCTAAAGTTACCTATGTGGATGTTTCTATAGCTAATTTTAAAGACTTTACTGATTTTCGCATGGCTAATTAAAAATCCTACCCAAGAACTATTGAGAAATTGAACAAAAAAAAGTAAAATAGAACGGTATTACTAAAAATAGAGGAATTTAATGTGAAAAAAACTACAAAACGACTTCTTTTGTCGGGAATAGCCCTATCCACGCTATTCATCCTTTCTGGCTGTGTCCGTGTTGTTAATGGTAAGCCCTCCGGTACTGTCTGGAATTTGCTAGGTAAGCCAATGGGAAATTTGATTACTTATTTTGCTGAACATTTAGGCCTCGGTTTTGGATTGGGTATCATTTTGGTAACTGTGCTAGTTCGTCTATTGATTCTGCCACTTGGTCTTCACCAAGCTCGCAGCTCTGCTTATCAGGCAGCCAAGCGTGATTATCTGGCTCCGATTTTTGAACCTATTAATAAGCGCATGAAACAAGCAAGCACCCAAGAAGAAAAGATGGCAGCTCAAACCGAACTTTTAGCTGCTCAGCGTGAAAATGGTATCAGCATGTTAGGGGGCTTGGGCTGTTTGCCACTGTTGATTCAATTACCTTTCTTCTCAGCTATGTATTGGGCAGCACGTTTTACTCCCGGTGTTAGTAAAGCTGATTTCCTTTGGTTTAATCTCGGACATCGTGACATTCCGCTAATGGTTATTATCGCAGCTCTTTACTTGATTCAATCATGGTTAGCTGTTCGACAAATGCCTGAAGAACAACGCAAACAGGCTGGGATGACCATGTATATGACTCCTTTGATGATGGTCTTCTTTGGATTATCACAACCGTCAGCTGTTGTCCTTTATTGGCTTGTTGGTGGTATTTTCTCCATCATCCAACAATTGATTACCAGCTTTATCATCAAGCCTAAATTGCAAAAGCAAGTTGCGGAAGAATTTAAAAAGAATCCGCCCAAAACTCCTAAGAAAACAGCTCCTACTCGTAAAGATGTCACTCCTAATAATAAAAAGGATACTCGAGAGATTTCAACAAAAAATCGTCAGCGCAATGCTGGAAAGCAAAATCGTAAAAAATAAAACAGTTGGCACTATAAAAAACTGGTAATATTATTCTAGTTTCCTTTAACACCTCAACAAAAAAGTTGGTTATGGCACTGCCCCCTAACATGAGACAGAAGAAAAACACTCCTGTTGAAATCTAGTAAACTAGAAACAGGAGTGTTTTGTT